>NZ_JALAGT010000159.1 GCF_022712295.1 Galactobacter sp. | reverse complement strand
GCCCACCGGCCCGCCCGTGACTCCTCCGCCTGCAGAGACCGAGCACCCCGTGGCCACCCCGGGCTTCGAGATCACCAAGACCGCCGATCCGGAGTCTGGTACCGAGGTCACTTCCGGTGACACGATCACGTATACCGTCACCGGAACGAACACCGGCGACACTGCCTTGGATCCTGTGAGCATCAACGATGATCTCTCCAAGGTTCTCGATAAGGCCGATTACAACGACGATGTCTCGGCCACTTCGGGTGACGTGACGGTTGACGGCACGGATCTGGCGTGGACCGGCAAGCTTGCCAAGGGGGAGCAGGTCACCATCACGTACTCCGTCACGGTGAATCCTGAGGCCGCCGGTCAGAAGCTCAACAACGTGGTGGTCGGCGAGGCCACCCCGCTGCTGCCGGACCCCGACGATCCCGATGGACCAGGCATCCCGGGCAAGAAGATCACCCCGCCTCCGGTGCAGACCGAACACCCGGTCCCCGACGCCGTTCCCGGCTTCGAGATCGACAAGACCGCCGATCCGGCCTCGGGTACCGAGGTGGCTCCTGGCGACAAGATCACCTACACGGTGACCGGCACCAACACTGGTGGCACTGCCTTGGATCCTGTGAGCATCAACGATGATCTCTCCAACGTTCTCGACAAGGCCGACTACAACGACGATGTCACTGCGAGCATCGATGGCCAGGCCGCTGGTGACGTGACGGTTGACGGCACGGATCTGTCGTGGACCGGTGAACTCGACAAGGGTGAGCAGGTCACCATCACGTACTCGGTGACCGTGAAGGCCGATGCCGCGGGCAAGGTCGTGAAGAACGTCGCCACCGGTGAAGCGACTCCTCCCGAAGGGGAGAAGATCGTGTCGCCGCCGGTGGAGACCGAGCACAAGGTCCCGAACCCCGGTTTCGAGATCGACAAGTCTGCCGATCCGGCGTCGGGTACCGAGGTGGTTCCTGGCGACAAGATCACCTATACGGTGACCGGCACCAACACGGGCGACACCGTGCTGGATCCAGCCACCATCAAGGATGATCTGTCCAAGGTGCTGGACAAGGCGCAGTACAACGGCGACGTCGAGGCCTCTACCGGTGACGTGACGGTCAAGGGTGATGATCTCTCCTGGACGGGCAAGCTGGACCAAGGTGAGCAGGTCACCATCACGTACTCGGTGACCGTGAAGGCCGACGCCGCGGGCAAGGTCGTGAAGAACGTCGCCACCGGTGACGCGACCCCACTCCTGCCGAACCCGGAAGATCCGGATGGGCCCGGTATCCCGGGCAAGAAGATCACCACGGACAAGGTGACCACCGAGCACCCGGTTCCTGAGGAACCGGCGCCCTCCACCACGGAGCCACCGACGCCGACGGAGCCCGGGGATCCGACTCCGGTTCCCTCGGAGCCCGGGGACCCAACGCCGGTCCCTTCACACCCGAGCGATCCGGAGCCACCGTTGGCCAGCACAGGCGCTCAGGTGGGTATCTGGTCCGCCTTCGGGCTCCTCCTTGTCGGTGCAGGAGCGCTGCTGGTTCTGCGCTCCCGCCGTCGAGGTCAACACTGAGGGCCGAACGGCGCTGACCCCAGACAGCGTGGTGGCCCCGATTCCTTAGAGAATCGGGGCCGCCGCCACGTGCATCCCGCACCGGGCTGGGTCCCCCTGGTCCCAGCCTCCCAAGGTGCCCCACCCCGAGGGCTGAAAACTCTAGGCTCATGCCCTGGAGACGTTCAGTCGATGTCCAGGGTGGGTCGTTATTGTCGAAGACACCTCAAAGGGTGCGAGTGATGACAAGAAGCCCCCGACCGGAACATTCCGGTCGGGGGCTTCACTCATGCGACGGGACAGGTTCAGGCCGCGACGGGAGAGGCCGCGTCCGCGGATTCGGCAGCAACCTTCGTGGTGAACCGCTTCAGGGCCAGCAGCACCAGCGCGGAGACGACCACACCCGCGAGCAGCGCCAGCAAGAACGCCCAGATGGGTTCGATCGCGAAGAAGACGAAGATGCCGCCGTGCGGTGCGCGGGACCAGACGTCCATCGTTGCGCACAAGGCACCGGTCACCGCGCCACCGATCATCGAGGACGGGATGACGCGCAGCGGATCGGCCACGGCGAACGGGATGGCACCCTCGGAGATGAAGGAGGCACCAAGCAGCCAGGCGGCCTTGCCGTTCTCCCGCTCCACCGGAGTGAAACGCTTGGGCGCCAGGACCGTGGCCAGCGCCATGGCCAGCGGCGGCACCATGCCGGAGCACATGACGATGCCCATGATCAGGTACGGCGTGGAATTGTCCGCGCTCGCCGACCCCAGGAAGGCCGCGGCGAAGGAGTAGGCCACCTTGTTGAAGGGCCCGCCCAGGTCGAAGCACATCATCAGGCCGAGCACGATTCCGGCGATGATCACGTAGTCGGACTTCGCGAGGTCGGTCAGTCCGTCCTCCATGACGCCCATGAGCGAGGCGATCGGGGCGCCGAGCACCAGAAGCAGGATGCCTGAGGCGAAGATGGAGCCGAGCAACGGGATGATCACCACGGGCATCAGGCCTCGCAGCCAGCGCGGCGTCTTCCAGGTGCCCATCCAGTACGCGGCGATGCCGGCCAGGACGCCGCCGACGATGCCGCCCAGGAAGCCGGCGCTCATCAGCACGGCCACGGAACCGGACACGAAGCCCGGAGCCAGGCCGGGACGGTCAGCGATGGCGAAGGCGATGTAGCCAGCCAGGACCGGGACCAGGAAGGACATCGACAGGTTGCCGATGGCGAAGAACACGGCGCCGAGGTACGTGCCGAGGCCACCGTCCGGCAGATCCCACAATGCGTTGTCCACGACGATCTTGGAGGCATCGTTGCTGATCTCGTAGCCACCCAGCAGGAAGCCGAGCGCCATCAGCAGGCCGCCGCCTGCCACGAACGGGATCATGTAGGAGACTCCGGTGAGCAGCACTCGCTTGATCTTGGCGCCCATGGACTCGGTCGCGGCCTCGGAGGAGGACTCGGAGGCCTCACCGCTGACGCGCTGGGCGTTGGGGTCGGTTGCCGCAGCGACGGCCGCCTCGATCAACTCCTCCGAATGCTCGATGCCGGCCTTCACCGAACGCCGGATCACCGGTTTGCCCGCGAAGCGTTCCACCTCGCGCACGTCCACGTCCACGGCGAAGATCACCGCGTCAGCATCCTTGATGGCCTGGGGATCGAAGCGATCGAATCCGGAGGAACCCTGCGGTTCCACCTGGAAGTCAACACCGAGATCCTTGGCGGCCTTGGTCAGGCCGTCGGCTGCCATGTAGGTGTGGGCGATGCCGGTGGCGCAGGCCGTCACGGCCAGGATGCGCGGCGTGCGGCCGTCCACGGCGAGACCGCTGCCCGACGGCTCGTCCCCGGCCGCCGCCGTGTTGTCGCCTTCGGACGCGGCCGCCGAATCCACGTCGGCCTGCGCAGCAGCCTCCTCCGGATCCGCCTCGCCGATGGCGACGAGCACGATCCGTGCCGCCTCCTCAGGGGTGGTGGCGGCGCGAAGGGCGGCCAGGAAGTCGTCGTCCATAAGGTGTCGAGCCAGTGTGGAGAGCACTTGCAGGTGCTCCTCGGCGGCGGTGTCCGGTGCGGCGATCATGAAGACGATGTCCGCCGGGCCGTCGTCGGCGCCGAAGTCCACCCCGGGATTCAGGCGAGCGAAGGCCAGGGAGGCCTGCTGCACGGCGGAACTCTTGGCGTGGGGGATGGCGATGCCGCCCGGCAGACCGGTGGCATCCGTCTCCTCGCGCTTCAGTGCGGCGGCGCACAGGACGTCGGCGTCATTGGCGCGGCCCTGGTCCACGAATCGCTGGGACAGCGAGCGTAAGACGGCGGCCTTGTCGGGGCCCAAGTCCTGATCCAGGCTGATGAGCTCGGTGGTGATGGTGGTCATGATGGCCTCCCCTTCGAGGTCTTTGGTTCGAAGTATCGGGTGGTTGAGTGGGTCTAGTTGTCGATGAGTTCGGTGACGGGCGGTGCTGCTGGAAGGTCGTTCGGTGTCGCCAGCCGCGTTCCCGGGAGGGAAGCCGTGGCTGTGCCGTGCCGCAGTGCGGAGGCGAGCTTGTCCGCGGGGGTCGCGCCCGCGACGTCGGCCAGGAGGTACCCGGCCAGGGACGAGTCCCCTGCCCCGACGGTGGAGCGCACCCGGGTGCCGCTCGGCACGGGCGCGGTGTACACGACGTCGGGCAGAACCAGCGCCCCGCCGTCGCCACCGAGCGTGACCAGGACGGCACCGACGTGTTCAGGCACCAGACGCTGCGCCTGCCGCACCGCGGTGTCCAGCGGGGCGTCGTACCCGTTGCCGGTGGGGAGGCCGAGCGAGAAGAGAGCCTCGCCGAGTTCCTCATCGTTGGGTTTGATGAGGTCCGGAGCCGCGTCAGGATCGGAGAGCACCGCGATCAGGGCGGAACCCGAGGTGTCCACGGCCATCTTCGGGGCGTCGGCGCCGAACCGCGCGCGGGTCTCCGTGATGATGCGCGCGTACAGATCCGTTGGGGCACCCGGAGGGAGGGAGCCGCACAACGCCAACCATGCGGCGCCCTCTGCCAGAGCCACGGTACGGGCCACCAGCCCGTCCAGCTCGCTGGGCCCCAAGGTGGGGCCGGGCAGGTTGATCTTGGTGGTGGTGCCGTTCTCATCGGTGAGGGTGAGATTGGAACGAGCGTTGCCCTTGATGGGGGTGACCAT
>NZ_JALAGT010000158.1 GCF_022712295.1 Galactobacter sp. | reverse complement strand
GGCCTCGCGGAGTCTGCTGGGCAGTGGGCCGCCGCCGCCGACCACAAACAGCGGCTCTGAAGCCGGCGTCGGGTTCGGCTTTCGAAACCGCGGCACCGAACGCGCGAATGCGCGCAATCGCTGGCGCGTCGGCACCGCCTTGCGCTCCGCCTCGAGAATGCACCGCCCCACCCTGATCTGCTGCGGTGGGGACCCGGGCAGTACAGGCATCAGCGAGGCTCAACTGTTGGCGCGATACGCCGTGGGGGAGCGGGGCTGGACCGGCAAGGTCGAGCTGGAGACCGCCTCAACGTCCACCTGGGAGAACGTGCTCAACGTGATCCCGCTGATCGAGGACGCAGCCGGGATCGTCTTCGCATCGGACCCACTGCACGCTCTCAAGGCGCGGCTCTACCTGACTGCCCTTCGTCCGGACCTGGCCGCTCGGTTGGTCCGTGCCAAGGACTTTCGGCTGGGCGAGTGGGCACTTCTTAAGCCCTTCTCCGCCATCTACGGGCTGCGGGCGCTCAGCCAGGCCAAACGGATCATCGCGGCAGGCGGCCCAACCTGAGGTGCCATGCCCGACGGCGGTTGGCACCCGCCGTCGGCCACTCACGTGGCGTAGCCACGCGGGTTGCTAATCTGGCTCGATGGGGAATCCGCACGCCAAGAAACGCTTGGTGATCGCGCGGCGCATCCTCGACGCCTACCCGACGGGCGCCTCACTGGACGTATTCTTCGTGGCCGGGTCCGTGGGCGCAGGGCTCGCGGATCGCTGGTCGGACCTGGAGATCGACTGCTACTGGGATCACGCTCCCAGCGACTCGGAGCGTTTGGCTCCCATCTCCGCGCTCGGCGCCGACCTCACGACCCTCTGGCCATACGACCAGGCGGACCAGGAGTTCAGTGAGGACTACGTGCTGGACGGTCTCGACGTGACGATCAGCAACTTCACGTGTGCGTCCGTGGATGCCATGATCGCCGACATGCATGACCACGGGACTATCTCTGACGCCACTCAATATCGATTCGCTTCGATGACCAGGTCGCGAGTCCTGAGTGGTGGGGACACGGTGGAGGCGTGGCGGCAACGGATCGAACCCATGCTGGACCAGGTCGTGGCCTCGATCGTCGAGCACGAATTGTCGCCGCATTCACTGCCGGGCTGGAACGTCCGGACGGCACTGGTGGAACGCGGGGATGTGATCGCAGTTCGCGGTCTGCTTGCGTCGGTTGGCCGGGCGGTGTTCCATGCGGTTCTCGCGGCTAATCGTTTTTACCGGCCACACCGGATCGCCAAATGGCAGTACTCCCTACTCGGAGAGTGTGCCCTGCTGCCGGAGCGCTTCGACGAGGACCTGGACGGGTTGTGGGGCACCGACGTGTCTGTCGCACTCTCGCATGCAGAACGACTGGTTCTGAACACCCTGGCTTTGACCGAAGGAGTTCTGGGCGGGGACTTGCCCGGTATTCGGGCCGGACTCGAATCGCAGCGTAACGACCGTGAATGAGCAACGACCTGCGGGGCCACGGATCGAAATCATGCACCTTACTGAGTGCGGGCCCAGGGATGCTCTGATGATGAAGATGAAAGGACCAGGGTGTCGATCTTCGCTGCTCGAATCTTCCTCGCGGTGACCTTCCTGGTGGCCGTGGCCTGCGCCGCCTGGTTCGTCATCGTGTGGTCCGAGGTGGGCCCCTGGTCGGATGCGAGCGTGTGGCCAGCCGTCATCTGTGTCGTGGCCTGCGTCATGCTTGTCGTCGCGTTGATGTTCTTCCCGCGTTTCGTCGAGGCCACAGCCGATGACCAGGCCGTGAGTATCCGTCGGGTTCTCGGTCCGCGTCGGCAGGTCCGCTTCGCTGACCTCGATGAGGTCGTGGTGCTGAAGAGGTTGTTGCTGCCGTCCCGGGGTACCTCCGCGTCGACGACAGTGAGAATCCTCCTGCGACAGGACGGGCGAACTGTCGCATCGTTCAGTCCGCGCGGGTCTGGACTCGTCAGTAGTCTTGAGAATCACGGTCCGGAGCCGCTGGTGATCCACGAACCTCTCACGCCATCCCAGGCCAGACGACGATGGAGGGGCGCCGTCAATTCGGCCGAGCTATTGTCCGTCGCCGGAATGTGGGCAGCCGTCGTGGTCCCCATCGCGGTGGTGCTCTGGGTGATCTTGGGACGGGGCAACTGAGCTGAGGACATGGAGCACCGGAAGAGCGACTACGACCCGCGCATCGTCGCGCTGTACGACGAGGACAACCCGGACGGGTCGGACCATGACTACTTCAGGGCGCTCGCCGAAACCCACGGCGCCGAACTGATCACGCGTCACCTGGCCAACGCCGGTTTCTGGGCGTCGGCCGTCTGGGCGACTGGGACCGGACCCCGTTCGACGGGAGCCAACCCGTGATGATCTTCGAGGCGCGAGCGGTGTGAACAAAGTAGGGTGAAGCATCAAGCTGAGCCCAGACCTGAGGAGTGCACCGTGGCAGTGAACGTGCGCGCCGAGTGGGTCGGTGAGACCGGGGACACGGTCACATACTGGCGCCCGGATGTGGATCCGGACCGGAAGATCGTGATCGACAAGCGATCCGGCTCCGTCCTTCAGGGCCAGGACCAGGTCACTCACCTCGATCTCGCCATCGCCGCGACGGCGGTGCGAAGGTTCCGCGAGACCGGTGAGTGGCCACGCGGCGTCGTGCGTCAGTCCTGATGGCGTCCGGCGCCGCGGGCCGACAACGACTGCTCCTCAGCCCATCCCCGGCAACGTCCGTCCCGCCTCCACGAAGGTCTTCAGGGACGAGATGACCAGTGACGTCCCGCCGTCCACCTGCTCGGCGGTGGCGGTCCCGGCCGGCACATTCGTGTGGGTCACGGTGACGCGGGTCAGGGATTCACCCATGGGCGTCAGTACCCACTCGTAGTTGGACACAGGATCTGCTGCGGTCTCCGGCGACCAGGTGGCGCTGAAGGTGTGGGCCAGGCGCTCGCTGGGAACAAGGTCGGTGATCGTCCCGGCGATGAGAGAGTCACCCGCGGCGTTGGCCCATTCGATCGGTTCGCCGACCTCCCAACTGCTCTGGACGAGCCCGCCGAAGAACCAGCGCCTGGACTGTTCGGGGTCGGTGAGTGCCTGCCAGACGCGATCGGGCTCGGCTTCGATGACGATGCTGGCGACGAGGGTACGGGTTTCGGGGGACATGGTTGCTCCTTCGGCGGTGCGCTCGGATTCGAGGTGGTCGCGCAGCCGGGTGAGCGCTGTCCCGGTGAAGGCGGCATAGTCGTCGAGCCAACGCTGGGCCAGCTCAACGATCGGCGGGGGATTCAAATGCACGACGCGCCGGCGGCCGACCTTGTGGGTCGTGACGAGTTCCGCTTCCTCCAGTACGCGCAGGTGCTTGAGCACGGCATGCCTGCCGAGCATCGGCAGGGCCGTCTCCAGCTGGCTCACGGATTGGCCGTCGTCGCCTCGCAGGCTGTCCAACAGCGCCTGCCGATGCGCATCGGCCAGCGCGCGGATGGTGCGTGCGGTCCGATCGTCGTCCATGGCGCAACAATAGGTGACTCTGTGGTCACCTATCAAGGGGTTGTCAGGGTTGCCTCGAGTCCTCTCACGATCACGCCCAGAGCGAAGTCGAGTTGTTCCGGCTCCGCCGTGGAGGTTCGCGCCGCGGCCACGGCCCACAAAGCCGACAAGCCCTGACTCGTGGAATCCTCCACGAGGCCGGTCGGCTGCAGGTCCTGGGAGTGTCCGGCGCCGCGCTGCGCCAGGATGACATCGCGTGCACAACCGAGGGCCGCGTTGATGGTCACGGACGGCGCACGCGCGGCGTCCATTGCGCTGAACCACGCGTCCAGCACGAGCCGGTCGTCGGGCCAGCCGTTGCGTCGGCCGGCGAGCCGGCTCAGACCGTGGTCACGGGCTGGCGAAGGATGGTCCGTTGCCGCTCGGGTGCGCTCCGGCGCGGGTCGGTCAGGTAGATCTCGTGGTGCTTTCCGGTCAAGCGCAGACCGTTAGTCGGTACGTAGTCGTGATGCAGTTGCTCCAGCACCGGCCCCTCGTCGTCGAATGGGCCGCGATGCAGGGTCTGAACACACAAGCCTTCGTCCAGAGCGTCCAGGCGAACGGCGTCCAATCGTGGCGGTGGAGCCTTGTGTCCCACGGCCTCGACCGCAGCGTGAACGTCATCTGCGTTCAGCCAGTCGGGCACCATGATCATCATGGTCCAGTCCCATTGCGACTTGTCGCGCGCCTGCGTGAACGAGTCCATGTCCTTGGCCCACCACAGTGCCTCCAACGTGGGCACCACGTAGTCCCGCCCATGCTGGAGCTTGCTGATGAACTTGAGTTTGTACGCAACGGGGTAAAGGGCGCCGAGTGCCTCCGGATAGGCGGCGTCGGTATTGGGGTCGCCGTGCCCATCGACCATCAGATACCTGACGTGGGGCACCGTCAACAATCGGAACCCGCCTACCTTGCCGCGATACCGGTCAAGGGACTTCTTGAAGTCGATCTTCGGTTCCACGATTCTGGTCCTCTCGTGCCTGTTCGTGCGGGCTCGCGCGCACTCGTCGGCGGGGTGTCGCCCCGGTGGGTCCTCGCGCCGGAAGCGTGTAGCCCCATCGTGGCACGATAGGCAGATGGGACTCACCATTCCGGCTCTCCGCACCGACCGACTGACTCTGCGTCGCTTCACCGACCAGGACGGCGGAGAGCTGTACCGACTCCATAGCGATGCCGACACGCTCAAGTACTGGGATTCTTCCCCCTGGGTTCGGCCCGAGCAGGCCGCGAGATTCCTGGAACGCAGCCAACGAGCCGCCGACGAGGAACGCGCGGTGTACCTGGCAGTTGACCTCACCGAGGAAGCACGCTTCCTCGGTTGGTGCACCTTCAGTACCTGGAATCCGGAGTTCAAGACCGGCGAACTCGGCTACTGCTTCCTTCCGGAGAACTGGGGACAGGGGTACGCCACAGAAGCATCCGTCGCTGTGTTGGATTGGGCCTACGACACGCTGGACCTGAACCGTGTGCAGTCAGAGGTGGACACGCGTAATCCGGCCTCGGCCCGGGTGCTGGAGAAGCTGGGATTCACACTCGAGGGCACCCTGCGGGAGAACTGCGTCGTGGACGGCGTCACCTCGGATTCGTGGTTGTACTCGATCTTGCGTCGGGAATGGGAGGCACAGCGTCGGACCGCGCTGCAAGGTCGATGATGCACTTGCGACCAAAGTGTCAGAGGCCGGGGCCAGCATGATGGTGAGGCGCGTCACACGGATGCGCGGGAAGCGAGGACATCATGTCCGCCCTGTTCGATGCACTTGAGGCCCCGGTCCAGGACCCCGTCCGGGTTCCGATGGAAGCCCCTGACCGTCACCGCATCATCCACGACCCGTGGCAAGAGGAACCGCTTGGCGAGGACTGGTGCGAATGCGGCGCCGCTCCTGACCGCGACACCATCACCGAGGAATGGGCCTTCCTAGGCTCGCGGAATCCAGACAGGATCAGCCACCGCGACGTCATTCGGGTCACCATGCGGCTGTGGCGCTATGAGGCGGTCTGCCGCTTCTTCACCCTCGCTGTGGAAGAGGCGGCGGCGCGCGTCAACGGTTCCGTGGACGAGGAGTACGAGGTGGAGGTCGGTCTGGCCATCGTCAAGGACTTCTCCAACCACTGGGAAGGCTGCCCGGCGCAGGCCTGCGATGCGGATTGGGAAGAGGTGGACATCTCCGCGGGGCGTCACGAGTCATGACGCGGCTTGGCCCAACGATCCCATTGAACCCAGCGAACCCAGGGACCGCCGGTTGCCCGGTCGCCGGTGCTGCTCAGGCGTAGATGGCCTGCGTGGTGGCTCCGCGCTCAGGAATGGGAATCCCCAGGTTGGAACGCAGCGTGCTGCCCTCGTAGTCGTGGCGCAATGAGCCGCGTTCCTGCAGCAGGGGAACCACACGTTCCACGAACTCGTCGAGATCGGTTGGCACCACTGATCCTCCGATCACGAATCCGTCTGACGCATCCTCCTGAACGAGTTGTCTGCGCAGGTGGCTTCCGGTAGCAACGAGAAGGTTCGCGATGAGAAGCTCGCTGAGTTGCAGCGCTACGTCCTTTCGCAGGGATATTTCGTGCCGCTCGAACAGATCATCCAGCGCATCTATCTACAGTCACCCAGATTGCGTGGGGTGACCTTCGACGGCCTGTCGGTGCCCAACTACTACGATGCCTGGCTCGCCGATGGGAAGTGAGGATTCCGTGCGGCTGGACTGATCGTCGCCCCGATCACCGCTCCGCCCTGCATCCTCGCATCGTCCGGCGCCGCCCGTCCTACGGTCAATTCGACGTGACCGGGATTGTCAGTAGGTGGGGCGGCGCCGATTCTGCTTGACCTCGGATCGTTGGTGCTTGGCTTCCAACCGACGACGTTTGGAGCCCTTGGTGGGGCGGGTGGCCTTGCGCTGGATGGGTGGGATCAGGGCCTCCCGGATGAGTTCCGCCATCCGCTGCCGCGCAGCAGCGCGGTTGCGCCGCTGGTGACGGAACTCCGCGGCATCCACCATCAGCGTGGTGCCGCTGAGCTTCGAGGCGAGGCTCTTGAGCAGTCGGCGGAGTTGATCGTCACTGAAAGCCCCGGTAAGTGAGAGATCCAGGCTGAGCTGAACCCTGGAGTCAGTGGTGTTGACGCCCTGGCCGCCCGGCCCTGAGGCGCGGCTGAACTGCTCCGTCAGGTCGGATGCTGGGATCGTGAGCCCGTTCGGGTTGCCCGGCCCAGGGCGCACGACGAGATCATCCATGGCTCCGAGTCTGCCACCTTGGCCGTTGTCGTACGCGTCTGTCGCCGCACTCGTCCGTTGACAGACGCGACCGCAGGCAAAGGTTCGAACGCGACCATAAGCAAACTGTCACACCCTGGCGCGACCATGAGTGGGTGAGGGTGGGGCACCACGATTGGGCCCCTTCGTGCAGCCTCAACTGGGTGATCCGGAGGGTCTACATGACCTTCTGGATAATATTAGTGCGTTGTAATTTAATTCATCTGCCGAGGCTCTGCGTGGCCACTCGCGCGCGCCTTAGTTTCTTGGTGCTTCAGGAAGACTTCTTGCGGGTGGGGTGTAGGCGGTTTCTCTCGTTGGTTGGCTCCTGCCGGGTGTGCGGAAGGGGTGAACCCGTTGGGGCGGATGGCGTGGTGGAAAGGGCTCTTGGGCGTCTGGATCCCCGAAAACAAGCGGTACGAAGACGATTCTGGTCTGGTCTCGGCGGGTTCCTTCGATGTTCGGTGGTTGCCTGCTGAGGTTCGTCGCGGCTTCCCGTGACGCCACGCCAAGGAAGACGGAAATAAATCTCCCGCAAGGGTTGACCTCGGTTGTTAGTGGAGTAATATTGTGGCATGGAACACAAGGGGAGTTCCCGGGGGATGGGGACAAGTCGCAACCAGGCGGTGACTGGCGCTTCCGATGAGGCCCGGACCGCTGGTGAGGCTGCCGTGTTTCATGACGAAGCGCTTTCGGAGGTGACTGCAGCGAAGGCCACAGTTGAAGGGCTGATCGGCTACTTGAGCACTGGTCTGTACGCAGTTTGCTCGGTAGAAGACCGGTCGGTAGAAGACCGGGAAGCGCCGCAGAAGGGCTCCGGACCACCACGTGACGAGCCACCGAAGCTGTCTGCGGGTCAACCGGGGCCTGCGGGGCAAAAGCTGTCTACCGGTCAACCGGTCAGGCCTGTTGACCCGGCCCTGTCGGTAGCTGATGCTCTGGCCGGGCTGGAACAGATCGAGCAAACCAAACGGATGCTGGAAGCGGTTCAGGCGATTCTGACGGCGCACGTGGTGTCTACGCGGACGGCGCAGCGAATGGAAGACAAGAAATCTGCGCGCGGGGTGCTGGCCGAAACAGCAAGGGACGTTGGGCTGCATCGCGGCCTCAACCGGGCCAAGGCCCGTCGGCTGGTGGACGCCGCGATGGCATGCCCGGAGCAGGCCCCACAACTGTTCAAGGCGTGGTGCGCTGGGGTGGTGGACGAGGACAAGGTCTCGTGCTTCTTCGAGGAGACCAAGACGTTCACCGGCGGTGGGCGGTCCGCTGCAGACCAGGGCCTGGCGGAAGTGGCCGGGAAGGTTGGCGTGCGAGAGTGGAGGGAACGCCTCCAGGCGGTTTCGGCTCGGCTGGAACCGGAGAGAGCCGCGGAGAAGGCCCGAGCAGCAGTTGGGACCAGGCACGTGCAGTCCAAAGCGAAGCCCGATGGACTCATGCAACTCACCGCCGTCCTGCCGGGTGCCGCCGGACAAGGTGTGGAAGCGATCCTGAGCGCCTACGCGCGGAAGCGGAAGAACGCCGGAGACGATCGCACTCCGGGACAGATCAAGGCCGACCTCCTCACCGGAATCGTTCTGGCCTGGGCTCGTGCAACCGGCCAGAGGCCACCCGGTTTCAATGAGGTCCACCGCATCCGAACTCACGGTTCGGCTGCTGCCACCGGCTCTCAAAAGGAGCCACTTGCCACTTGGGACGATGCCACCGGTCTTCGGGAACACGCATCTGCCCCGTGGGGTGAGGCCGGTGACTGCCGCGAACACGCGCCTGCGCCGTGGGATGGTGCCACCGACGCACTTGAACCGCGCGGGTTGGAAGAGCGCGGGTTGGAAGGGCGCGGCATGGCTGAGACGGAGGATGCGCCGGCGGCATCCCCTGACGACGACGCGATGGAAGCTCAGTGGGCGTTGGAGGCCTTCCAGAAGCACCTTCGCAACCCCGACGGCGGCGGAGGCCCCGGAGCTTGTGGAGCAACGTCGGTCAGCGCAGCCAGTGTGCCCCCGGGTATCGGGATCCAAGTCAACTTGGTAATCACGGATTTGTCCTTGTTCGGCATCACGGACAGCCCTGCAGAACTCTTTGGATTGGGCCCCGTGCCGGCAGACCTGGCGCGGGAGTTGGTGGCCCACGCCGCCTCCCATCACGCGGCCACACTCAAGCGTCTCTACACCTCACCGGTTTCCGGCGGGCGGGTCGCCATGGAATCGAAGTCACGCACCTTCCCTGACGGGCTGGCCCAGATGATCGCTACACGAGATCGATTCTGTCGCCATCCGTATTGCGACTCGGCCATCCGACATTTGGATCACATTGAGCCCCATGCCGAGGGCGGAGCGACCAGCTTCGGGAATGGACAGGGCCTCTGTGCGGCCCACAACTTGATCAAGGACGCCAACCACACCAGGACCTACCCTGTCCCAACCACTACGAGAACGGGGCAGAATGTAGGTCT
>NZ_JALAGT010000157.1 GCF_022712295.1 Galactobacter sp. | reverse complement strand
TCGTCACTCTGTCAGGTCGCCAACGTGTCCCGCTCGGCAGCGACTGGCTTCGACACTCAGGCGGCGGCCTTACCGGTCTAAGCGGCGCCGTTGTCGAGGAGTACGTCGGCGATCCGCTTGAGGTGGTCTTCTGCGGCGAAGATGACGTCTTCTTGGCGTTGGAGGTCGTGTTCGCGGTCGACAAGTTGTTGGCGTTGGTCTCCTCGGCCTTCGCGGTAGCCGCGCCAGTAGTGATCCTCGGCCACGCTCATGGGAGATTCCGATGGGAAGGCGCGGGTTGGTGAGGTGAATTTCATGCCGGTCGAGAGGACGGTGATGACGGCGCCGCCGCCCAGAATCTCGCCGTAGCGTTGACCACTGGGGCTGCCGGCATCAGCGTCTCGCGCGGCTTGTGCGCCGATTTCGACATCGCTGACACCTCCGCCACAACCGATGTCCCGGCCGGCAACCGCGCTGCTGTCCTGCCCATAAAGTCTGATGTCGCCCGGCGTGCTGGGTTCGGGATGAGTGCTGGCATGGTTGCCCTCTTTGAGGAGGTTGTGGCGGGCGCAGAGTCCTTGGCCGTTGGAATAGCTGGTGGGTCCGCCTTCTGCGTGGGGTTGGATGTGGTCCAGGTGTCTGATGGGTGCGTCGCAGAACGGGAAGCGGCAGTGCCCGTCGCGGAGGGCGATCATCTTGCCTAATCCGTCGGGGAAGGTGCGGGCGGTGGATTCCATTCGCATCAACGCCCCCGAAGCTGGATCGGTGTACAACCGCCGCAACGTCGCGGAGTGGCGGGTATGGGCGGTGTGGATCACTTCCCTCGCCATCTCGGCCGGGTAGGGGCCCAGCCCGAAGATCTGCGCCGGTTGGTCCGTAATCCCGAACGCCGACAGGTCGGTCATCACGAGGTTCACGTGGACCCCCACCCCGGCCGGGAGTAGCAGCCCGAGAGTGGAGTCAAACTCCATCCCCGCCGGTATCCCATGCTCGGTGGCGGCGCCGTGGTCGCCGGTCTCGGCAGCTGGCCTACCGTGCGTGGCCGGCATGCCGTCGTCGGTGGGGACGAGGTGGCTGAAGAGGCCCCCGACGGTTTCCACGTCGGTGAAACCGGTGGTCGGGGTGCAGAGTTCTCCCGGGTCGTCCAGGGCGGCACCGCACTGGCAGGTCGCGCTTTCTCCTCCACTGTTGTTCCCGCTCTTGGCGGCGGCCTCTTCGGGTTCAGTTTGGTGACCTGCTGGTTTGCGGTGGTGAAGCGGACAGTCACCGTCTGCGTGCCCATCGCTTGGGGCTTTCCCCTTGCCCGAGTCACTGTGGGCTTGGGCTTGGGCTTGGGTGCAGGGTTGGCCGGGTTCACCGCCGCAGCCGATGTGGTGAGCCCTCAAGAACTCGTCGGGGACGCCTTTGGTGGCTTTGGCCCAGCCGATGACGAGGGCGGTAAGTAGGTCGGCCTTGAGCTGGTCTTGCGTGCGTTCGTCCCCCTCGTGTTCATCCGACCGGTGTCGCTTGGAGCGGGCGTAGGTGGAGAGGATGGTTTCCATGGCCTGCCCGGCGACGCCGGGCAGGAGGGCGTTGAGGTTCATCATCCCGTCCGGCCGGTACGTGAAACCCGCACGCCTGTTCGCGGCAGCCTTCCGACGCCGTTCCGCCACCAATTCAGGTTCCAGCTGGGTGACCACGTCATCGAGTCGCTTGCGCAGTTCCCGTATCCCCAGGTTGGGGAGATCCTCTGCCAGGTTGTCGTCGGCTTCGAAACGGCCGGCAGGAGTCAGTAACGAGGTGTGTTTGAAGAGGGTGAGGGCTTGGTCCTCGGAAACCTTCCCGTCCAACCACAACGCGAATGTCAGTGGCGCCTGGTCCGGGCACTCACAGGCCAGGTCTACGACTTGCCGTGCACGGGAGCCGTTGAGTTTGCGCACCAATCCGAGATCCTTGCCGACCTCTGCGGGGATATTGCGGGTGGAACGTTCTGCTTTCTCCGCGGCCTGGCACCGGATCTGGACGATGTGGGTGGTGATCAGTGCCTGCCTGGCTTCGATCATGCGCTTGATGGTTTCCAAGGTCTCCAGGCCGGCCAGCGCATCGCCCAGAGACCAATCGGTGAAAACGTCTCCGTCCAGCAAGGCGATGTGGCCCTTCAGTTCCGCCAGCGCTGCGGGCGGCCGCACCATCTGAGACGTCGGGGAAGCGGATGGCGGCGCGGTCGCGACGGCCTTGGCAGGTGACCCATTCGCTGTGGACGTTGCCTGCTGATGGGCGGTGTGGTGCCCGGTATTGGTCTTCTGGTCCCCTGAGGTGGTGTTGCCCCCTGAGCGGATCCCCCGATTCGCTTCCATGCACCGACTCTACTAGTACACAACAATCGGGTCCAGAATTTTCAATAACTGCCAGGCTCTTCCCAGACAATCTCTCAGGTAATGCGGAACCTGTGGACGACACGCCGATAAATGGTGGCATGAACAATCCTTGCCTGGAAAATTAACATTTCATTCCAACGTTCAAATGGGTTGAATTGGTCGCAGCGCCGGCCTCAGGGTGACCGTCGGGTGCGGGTGCGGGTGCGGGTGCGGGGTGAGCGGGACAGGCCGGGTGCGGCGAGCGCGGCGAGTGCAGCGGGCGGGGTGAATGCCTCGAGGCAGCAGGCCATCGTCGCGATCAGGGCGATGGCCTGCGGCATGCCTGGGTCCCCCGGTTACGGCCAAGACACGGTGCTGGCCCGCTGTTCCTCCGTGAGCGTGGTGCCACGGTCGCGTTGCTCCTCCTGCCGCAAGGGCCTATGCCTCACTAAGCGAGAGTTATTGACTAACTAGCGCGAGTCGTATTGTAGGTAGGTGCAGCAATCCCCGAGATTTGGGCGGCGGGGTGCTGACTCACTGAGCCAGGCTGAGCAGTTTCAGCACCGAATTCCAGTTGCGTGTGGTCCCAGGTTTTCCTGTGCGGCGGGCAGCGCGTTCCAGCTGCACCGGAAGCTTGGCGACGCCCATGCCCTTCGGAACATAGAGGTAGATCTCGCGTCCGGAGACGGTGCAGGCCTCCGGCAGGAAGGCATCCAGGTCCAGGCCGTCCAGCAGGGTCGACGCAGGGGGCAAACTGAAGAAGGTCACGTGCAGCTGCTTGCCCTGCTCCACCTCATACGGCTTGGCGTCCACGATGGCAGCGAGTTCGTCCGCGGTGCGGGTCACCACTGGGACCTCGTACCCGGCCACCTCGCCGATCGCTGCGCTCAGGATCTGTTCCAGTTCCGGCCCGCGAGGGCTGAGGTTCGGAGGCGGTGTCACCACGGCATTGCCCGACTGGATGTAGGTGACCACGTCCGTGCAGCCCAGCGACTCCAGCGTGGCACGAAAATCTGTCATGGCCAGCCGGTGGCCGCCCACGTTGACGCCGCGCAGGAGGACCACTGTCCGAGGAGATTCGGCTACTGAAGGCATGAGTCCAAACTAGATCCCGAACCGAGTGGTGAGGAGGCAGGAGCCGGATCGCAACGACGCAGTCGGTTCGCAGCGGCAGAATGGTGGGTATGGCATCTGCAGACCTCACGCCCTTCGACGTGTCCGCCATCGGCCAGGGTCTCGTCTTTGCTCAGGTCCTGGATCGGCTGACCGCAGCGCTGGAACACCATCCCACCTCGGTGGTGCAGGCCCCGCCCGGCACCGGCAAGACCACGTTGGTTCCGCCGACGGTGGCGAATCTGGTGGCCGCCCGCGGAGATCAAGGCAAGGTCGTGGTGACCCAGCCCCGCCGAGTCGCTGCGCGATCCGCCGCACGCCGACTGGCCCAGCTGGACGGGTCCGAGCTGGGGGAGCGTTCCGGGTATTCCGTGCGCGGAGAGCACAAGGCCGGTCCCGGGACACGCGTGGAGTTCGTGACACCGGGCCTGCTGCTGCGCAGGCTCCTGGCCGACCCTGAACTCACCGGTGTGGACGCCGTCATCGTGGATGAGGTCCACGAACGCCAACTCGACACCGACCTGCTCCTGGGTCTGCTCAGTGAGGTCCGCGAACTGCGTGATGACCTCACCCTTGTTGCCATGTCCGCGACGCTGGATGCCCCGCGTTTTGCGCGGCTCCTCGCAACGGACGGCACCGCGGCGCCGTTGGTGGACTCGCCGACCGCCCTGCACCCCCTGACGGTGGCCTACCAACCGAGCGACGGCCCGCGCCAGGACGACCGCGGCGTCACGCCGGGGTTCCTGGCACACGTGGCCCACGTCGTGGCTGAAACGCACGCCAAGGCATTCGATGCAGACCCCACTGTGGACGCGCTCGTCTTCCTGCCCGGTGCCCGGGAGGTCTCCCGGGTCGCCGAGCAGCTGCGAAACCTCACCAAGAACACCGAAGTCCTGGAACTCTCCGGCTCCGCCCCCGCGTCCGAACAGGACCGGGCCATCTCCGGACGCGAACCCGGCGGCAGTCCCAGGATCATCGTCTCCACGGCGCTCGCCGAGTCCTCGCTCACCGTGCCAGGCGTGCGACTGGTGATCGACGCGGGCCTCTCCCGTGAACCCCGCCGCGACGCGGCCCGCGGCATGCAGGGTCTGGTGACCGTCCAGGCCTCGCGCGCCTCGGTGGAGCAGCGGGCCGGTCGAGCCGCCCGACTCGGGCCAGGAACCGTGGTGCGCTGCTACGACGAGCGCACCCTCGCGGCCGCCCCTGCCCACGTGACGCCGGAGATCCTCAGCGCGGACCTGACTCAGGCAGCGCTGACGCTCGCGGCCTGGGGGACGCCGCGGGGTGAGGGTCTTGCCCTCCCGGACGCGCCTCCTGCGGGCAGCATCGCCGATGCCGAGGCCACCCTGCGCTCGCTCGGAGCGGTGGAGGCAGACGGCAGGGCCACGCCGCTGGGCGCCCACCTGGCGGAACTGCCCTTGGAGCCCCGTTGGGGCAGGGCCCTGCTCGACGGTCTCGAGGCCGCTCGCGATCATGACCTCGCCCCGGCGGCCATCGTCTGGGCGGTGGCCGTCGCCACCTCGGATCTGCGAGTGCCCGACGGCGATCTGACGGCTCTCGCGCGTCAGGTCACCGGGCGGAGCGGGACAGGAGGCCAGGGAGCGGTGCGCCGCGAGGCGGCGCGCTTGCGGCGGTTGGTGGGGCAGCAGCGATTGGTGGGTCACGAGCCGTCGAGCACTGGGGCTCCCTCCGCCGGGCAGATCGCGAGGGCGCTGCCCGTGGTGGCTGCGCTGGCCTGGCCGGAACGGATCGCCAAACGCGTTGGCCCACAGTCGTATCTGCTGGCCTCGGGAACTCGCGCCGGCGTGCCTCAGGGCTCCGGGTTGGCCGGGCACGAGTGGCTGGCCGTCTCCGACGTGACCAGGGCGGGTGGCCGCGCCGCAGCAGGAACCGGCGCGGTGATCCGTGCCGCCGCGCCCCTGAGCGAGAAGGTAGCGCTCGAGTTGGGCGGGGACCTGCTCGTCGAGGAGACCCGGGCCGAGTTTGTGGAGGGGAAGGTGCGTGCTCGGAAGGTGCGGGCCCTCGGGGCCATCGAACTGGCTTCCACACCGGTCCGTGCCGACGCGGAGAGTGGTGCGGCGGCCGTCGCCGCGGCGCTGAGGGAGCAAGGACTCGGGGTACTGAACTTCTCCGAGCCCGCGGACGGGCTTCGGCGGCGCTTGGGCTTCCTGCACCGGGAACTGGGGGAGCCGTGGCCTGACGCCTCGGAGCCGGCACTGTTGGCCCGCCTGGACGAATGGCTGGCGCCCGAGCTGCGTCGTCTGGCCGGTGGGACGCCCGCTGCCAAAGTGGATTTGACGGATCCGTTGCGGCGGTTGCTGCCGTGGCCGGAGGCCGCCCGGCTCGACGAACTCGCACCCGAGCGACTGCGCGTCCCGTCAGGGAACACGGCGACCGTGGACTACCCGGAGGTGGGCGATGACGGACCGCCGGTAGTAGCCGTGAAGTTGCAGGAGTGCTTTGGCTGGGCCGAGACGCCGCGGCTGGCGGACGGCCGGGCGCCCGTGCTGTTCCACTTGCTCTCGCCCGCGCGCAGGCCCCTGGCCGTCACCGACGATCTGGCCAGCTTCTGGTCGGGGCCCTACGCACAGGTGCGCTCCGAAATGCGGGGCCGCTATCCCAAGCACCCCTGGCCCGAGGATCCTTGGAGCGCCGAGGCCACGCACCTGACCAAGCGGAGGTTGGAGGGGAGGTAGGGGCTGTGGACAACGTCTGCGGCGAAGGGCCCGACCTCGCTAGGCTGAGCTCCTCACCGAGGATGCGGGGGAGGAGAACGACGATGTGGTGGACGGAGTACACCTGGCCGTGGCTGTCTGAGTGGGCGTCGTCTCCCGGGTTCGCAGGAGCTGTGGCGTTGGTTGCCGCAGCGGTGACTCTCACCGTTACGACGAGGAAGAACCGCCACGAGACCTGGTGGGAACAGACCGAGTGGGCGCTGGGGAAGTACGTGGACGAAGAGGCGTCCGCGGCGGAGCATGCGATTGGGGCCGATGCGGTGCGAGTACTGGTCAAAAGTCCCTTGGCTACCAAGCAAGAGATGGCTTTTCTTTCGGCCGTGATGACTGCAACCGTCCTGGAACGTGGCAGAAGCCCCAGCGGTGATTCCAACGAGTTTCCACCTGTCGCCAAAGAGTCAGAAGCGGTAGATAATGAAGCAACGACAGAGGAGGGGCCATGAGTGTCGTGGACCAAAGACCCAGGGAAGAACAGGACTGGAGCCGCGGAAATCCCAACCGGAGTTTGGAAGAGAGGCGGATCGCAGCGCAGGTTCGTGTCTATGCGGATCGCCGTCTGAAGAGGAAGACGCCACAGTGGATCGTAGATCTGGCAGGAGACGGTGTGCCGGAACGTCCCAGTTGGTGGGAGAGACTGCGCGGCTACTGACGGCAGAAGCCAGGAAACCGGCGGTCAGAGCCACTCGCGCGACAGGGCCGACATGATGATCTCGTCGTGGAATCTCCCGTCATGGAACGTTGCGTCGCGGCGTACACCGTCGACCTGGTAACCGACTTTTCGGTACACGTGGTGGGCCGGAGTGTTGAACGCGTGGACACGGATCTCGATCCGATTGAGCCCCATCTCCCGGAAGCCATAGTCGGTGAGCAGCCGTACGGCATCAGGGCCTGGATGCGGCACGTGGGTGTCGAATCCAGGCCCTGAATCGGTGCGGGGAGGAATGAGCTCAGCGGGTGGCCGCAGCCAGTGCCGCCTCCAACTCCGCGCGGGTGGCGGCCTGGCCGTTGCCCATCGCGAGGATGTTCGTGGGGTCGGCATCGGGGCCCAGGTAGGGCTTGCCGTAGGCCGGCTCACCGTTGTCGAAGCGCCAGCCCTCGGCGAGCGCGCCCGCGTCCAGGGCGTCGTACCCGATCGAGTCCAGGAATGCGGTGACCTGCTCCTTCGCCGCGGCGTCGTCACCGGCGATCACCAAGGGCGTGCGTTCCGGGTCTCCGGCAGGCCGAGCCAGCAGTCCAAGGTGCTTGAAGTTGATGTTGTTGAATGCCTTCACCACGTGGGATTCCGGCAGGTGATCCGCCAGGATCTGCGAAGTGGTGATGCTGCGGGCGTCCAGGACATCGATGTGGCCGTCGCGCTGCCAGTAGTAATTGGACGTGTCGATCACCGTCTTACCCTTCAGCGGCTCGACGGGAACATCCGTCAGCGCACCGAGCGGGATCGTCACGACCACGATGTCGGCGGCCTCGGCAGCCTCCCCGCGGGAGGCGGCACGAGCCTGCGGCCCCAGCGCCGCGGCCAGCGGTAGCAACGTGCGGGGTTCACGAGAATTACTGAGGACCACGTTGTGCCCGCCCTGGACGGCCAGGCGTGCCACGGTGGCGCCGATCAATCCTGCTCCGATGAATCCGATAGTGCTCATGTTCAGTCGTTCTCCTTCGTGTTGTCGTTGTCGGTAGGTTCCGGTGCAGGCTCGGCCGCGGGGGCCTCGTCTGTCATGTCCGACGGCTCGTCGAGACTCTCGCTCTCCACGGCGTCCAACGTCTCCGTCGGTGCTTCATCCGGCTCGGCTTCCGGCTCGTCGGTCTCCGGCTCCGCCAAGATCTCGTCTGCCAAGGTGACCGGCTCGGGATCGGCCGCGTGACGGCCGGAGGCCGCCGCGACCGCACCAGCGGTTGCCGTCCCGGCACCCACGCCGACGAGCTCGCGGTCCTGCGCCGGGACGTCGGGCATCGATTCCCGCTGGGAGGGGATCGTGACAGGCTCGATCTCCGAGGCGGGACGACCCCCATTGGGGCGTCCGGGGGCCAGGGTGGCCCAGTCCCGGACGGTCTCGGAACGACGTGCCAGGAACACGGCCAGGGTGATGAACACCAACCCGATCACGAGCCAGATGGACAGCACCAGCAGGCAGGCACCCACGCCGTTGGCGGGACCGCCGGCGATCAGGGAACGGAAGGCCTGCGTGGTGTAGGTCATCGGTAGAACCGTGCGCAGTCCCTGCAGGAACTCGGGCATGGTCTGCACCGGGTAGGTGCCGCCGGCCGAGGCCACCTGGAGGACCACCAGGATCAGGGAGATGAACCGGCCGGGGGCGCCCAGGATCGCGATCAGCCCCTGATTGACGATCAGGAAGGTCAGGGACGCGAACATCGCCAGCCCCCACACCTCGACCGGGTGAGCCATGTCGATGCCGATCACGAAGTGCACCATGATCATCACCAGCGCGGCCTGGACCACGGCCATGATGGCCGGCGCCCACACGGAGCGCAGCGCCACGACGGGGCTGGGGAGGCGGCTGTTCAGCAGGCGCTGGCTCAGCGGGGCCATCAGCATGAAGAAGCCGATCCCACCGATCCACAGGGCAAGGGACATGAAGTACGGGCTCAGACCGGTCCCGTAGTTGCCCATGGAGTTGTCCTGGGCGTTGTCGGAGGACACTGGAGTCGCATTCACCTTCGCAAGGTGCTTCTGCTCGGAGTCGGAGTAGTTCGGGATCTGATCCACACCGTCCGCGAGGCCGTCGTTGAGCTCGTCTGCGCCATCGGCCAACTGGCCGAGGCCGTCCTCGAGCTCTGCCGACCCATCGCTGGCGGACTTGGAGCCGTCCACGAGGTCCGAGGTGGACCCAGCCAACTTCGCGGTCGCCGTCTTCAGCTGTCCCGTCCCGTTGTGCAAGGTGTCCGCGCCATCTGCGAGCTGCCCAACGGCGCCGACCAGGTTGGGAACGGAATCGTTCAGTTGAGCAGTACCGTCCGCGAGGGCGCCTGCCCCGTCCACGAGCTTGGGCAGGTTCGAATGCAGCTGGGACGTGCCGTCGGCAAGCGTCCCGGTGGCGGAATCCAGCTGCTTGGCGCCGCTGGCCAGAGCGGGGGCCTTCTGGGCCAATTCCGCGGTACCGTCGGCGACCTGATCCGCGCCGGAGGAGAGCTGCGCGGTGGAGTCCTTGAGCTGCTTGGACGTGGCCCGCACCTTGGCGGTGGCGGCCTTCAGGTCATCCACGCTGGCGCCCTGCCCGTTGTCCACGATGCCCGCGGCCTGTTCCGCGCGCTTGATGGCGTCGCGGGTCTTGGCGGCACCGTCCGCCACGGAATCGGTGTTGCTCTTCAGTGTGCTCAGGCGCGCCTTGAGATCCTCGTTACCGGGCTGGTTCAGGAACTCCTGCATCCGGTCATTGGACAGCAGCGCATCGGCGTCGGACTTGGCCTTGCTTGCCGTGCCTGCCAGGTCGATGTTGCTGGAGGAGGAAAGCCCGCCGGTGGCGTCCAGCAGGTCGCCTACGGAGTTGAGGGTGTCGTCCACGCCGTCGGCGATGGAATTGACCTGTCCGTCCACAGAAGCAGCGGTCGCGGCCAACGTGTCATTGCCGTCGGCGACCTGGCGGGCTCCGGAGGCCAGCTTCTTCGTGGCACTGGGCAGCGCTGAGGCCGAATCCGACATGGTGCCGGTGGCGTCGTGGAGTCTGTTCGCCCCGGAGTTCAGCTTGGTCACGGCGGTGTCCACACTGCCGATGCCGTCATCCAGGGAGGATGCGCCGTCGGCCAACTTCTTGGCCGAACCGGGCAGGGCGTCCGCCTTGTCCTTCAACTGGCCAAGACCGGAGGACAGCGTCGCTGCACCGGAGTCCAGCTTGCCCGACGCCGTGGCGAGCTGGCCCGCGCCGGAGTCAAGCTGCACGCTGCCATCGGCCAGTTTCTCGAGGCCGACCACCAGGTCGCCGGTGGATTTGTGGGCCTTGGTGGTGTTCTCCGAGAGTTTCTCGGAACCGTCCGCAGCTTCTTGGATGTTGGAGTGGATGTCGGTGAAGCCGACATAGATGTTCTTGAGATAGGTGTCGGTGACCTGATCGCGGATGGAGTCCGTGATGGTCTGGCCCACCGTCTTCGAGATGGTCCCCATCAGGTAGTTGGAGGCGTCGTTGGTACGAATGTCGACCTGCGTGGTGTGCGCCTTGCTCGGATCGTCGTCACCGGCGGATGCGGCCGCTGCGGAGAATCCCTTCGGGATGGTCATGACGGCCTGAACGTCACCGTTCTCCAGCGCCTTGGTGGCCTTGGCCTGGCTCATCTCGGACCAGTCCAGATTGGATTTGTCGTCGTTGCCGAGCACCTCGTCGACGATGTCGGGACCCAGGTCAAGGGTGTCTCCGTTGGAGGCCTTCGCGGGGGAATCCAGGTTCACGACCGCGGCAGGCACCTTGTCCAGGTTCCCCGTGGGGTCGTGGTTGACCCACACGAGCGCACCCGCGTAGAGGAGCGGGATCAGGGCGACTCCGCAGAGGGAGATGATGATGCGCTTGTACTTCTTGAACCAGCTGGTTGGCTCGGTTGGTGTGCTGGTCATCAGGCCTCCTCTTCGGTGTCGATGTGTTCTGTGCAGATGCCTGCATCGGGGGTGGTAGGTGTGACGCAGGAATGGTCCAGCTGGAAGTGCAGCAGTGCGGTGAGGCGGGCGGTCACCTCGTCCACGCTTTCGCGGTCGGCTGGTGGGACGTCCAACCAATCCGCCACGATCCCCACGGCGCCGTGGCCTATGAAACGGTCCAGATGCTTCGGGGTGGCTCCACGCTCGAGTGCCTCGTGGAGGGGACCGCGTTCCTGGAGCCGGCGGGCCAGCAGGTCTGCGAGTTGCCGGATGACCGGGTATCCGCTGGAGCCGTGAAGGGCGTGGCGGAAGACGTCGGCCTCGTCGAGGAGGTGCTGCAGCAGATCGTGGATCGCTTCGCTTCCGGAGGCATCGTCCTTTGCGGTGGTCACGGGGGTGTTCGGGAGACTGGCCGCGAAGAGCGTCTGCAACCGGGCCGTGACGGCGGCGACGATCAGCGTCGGGAGATCACCGAAGTGCTGGTAGAGCGTGGGGCGGGAGACCTCGGCCAGGTGCACCACGTCGGTCACGGAGATGGCGTCGGCCTGACGTTCGGCGAGCAGGTGCAGGGTGGCCCGTACCAGGGCGTCCTGGCTACGAACCGACCGGGGATCCATGAGTGCTGTATCTGTCACGTGTAAATAATTTACACTTGTCAGTGAGTGTCTTCAAGGGGCCGTGACCCATCAGACCTCTTCGGCCCTGGCCGTGGCAACAGGGTGCGCGGATAGACTGACCTGGTGTCTGAAGTAGCCGTGAACCCCACGTCCATGGCTCGGGTCTTCTGGAAACCCGTGCTCTACCGTGCGGTCATCGCCATCGCGTACTCCCTGCTGGGGATCTTCTGGGCCAAGAACCCGCCGAGCGTGCTGGTGGCCATCGCCACCGCCGTGCTGTTCCTGCTTTGCGCCCTGTTCGTCTGGCCCGTCACGCGCCTGGCCGGTCTTCCGGAACGGATGCGCACAGGTCTCACCGCGGCAGCGCTCGGCTGGATCGTGGCGGGAGTCCTGCTCTTCATCTTCCGCGAGCCCGCAGCGATGGCGTCCATCATCGCGTTGGGTCTGGCGCTGGGTGGGATCGGCGAACTCGTGGCCGGTTGGGGGCGCAAGGAGTTGGGCCGTCCCGCCGCGGACATGGTGATCTCCGGCGCACTGGGGATCATCGGCGCGGTGGTCCTGGTGCTCGTGTCGGTGGCCTTGGGTAGCAATCTGGACCCGCACGGCATCTTCGGTACCGCCGCCATGATCGTGGTCTGCATCGGTGTTCATCAGGTCCTGGCCGCGATCGGATACCGGCGCGATGTCAACAAGTCGGCCGAGCAGTCGTAGACTGGAATGTCCGTGCTCTGTCATCGCCGGTGGAATCCGCAGGCCACCTGAACAGTTGTGCGGTTGAGGCCGGATGAACCTCCGGTCCGAGTGAATTTAGTAGGTAGAAGGAGACCCTTGACCGTGGGTGCACCCAAGGACGATCAGCACGGCTGGAAGCAGAGCATCCGCCCTGCCCTCATCCTCTCCCTCATCTTCGGAGTGGTGGCCGGCGCCGTCGTCACCATCGCCTCCACCGGAGGCACCGAGAACGGGCTCCGATTCCAGTTCGGCTTCATCGCCTTCCTGATCGCCTTCGTGGTGGGTCTGGTGGTGATCTCGTTGTTGATGATGGCCGTCAAGGAGAACCCGGACGAAATGGGTAGAGGCTCAGGTGTGAACCGCTCCTCGGAGCTGTCCGACGAAGAGCTCAAGGCCGCCGAACGGCGCGAACGCAACAAGCGCCAGGGCCCTCAGGGCCACTGACCGGTCAGTCGTCCTCTGAGGACCAAGCCTGAACGAAATCGGCGACGTTCATGTCCTCGAGGTCCTGGTTCACGATCCCCAGAAGCGTCTCGTCGGACTCGTAGTTTCCGGCGTCCACTCGGGCCAGGACCGCGTGGTCGTCCAAGCGGCGAATCACCACGGCCACGCCGCTGAAGGCGCTTCCGTCGTCGCCGAAGGCCGCCGAAGCCAAGCCGGCCACGAAACGCCCGGCCTTGGACACGGCGTTCTGGTGCTCAGGCGACTCCAACGACGCGACGTAAACGTCCTTGGCGCGCTGTTCGGTTTCACTCACTGCGGTTCCTCCTGCTGCTTCTCGCACGGACTGTGCATCTGATTTTCAAGCCTACCCGTAGGGATGGCTCACTCCACCACGCGGTCACGAGATCCCAGAGCTGCGAAGACCAGCGCCAGCACGATGGTTCCGCCCAGGGCCAGAAGCGGGACCTGCCAGCCGTGCGTGGCATCGTGAAGGAACCCCAGCGTGGGCGGTAACGCTGCGGCGAGCAGATAGCCCACCGACTGACCCATGCCGGAGAGCTCTGCCGCGCGATGGTGGTCCCGGGTCCTGGCGCTGAACAGGGCGAGTGCCGCCACGATGCAGCCACCGGCTCCGAGGCCGATCACGATGGTCCAAACGATGGCCGCGGCCGGGAACATCACCATCCCGAAGACTCCGATCACCGAGAAGACCACCGGGGTCACGGTGGCAGGCCTCGGGGCACGTTTGAGCGCCGCACCGGTGACGAGGGAACCCACGATGCCGGTGGCCTGGAAGACCGCGGCGTGGACGCCCGCCACGGAGGTGGAGATCCCGTAGCTGTGTTCGATGGTGGGCCACCACGTGACCATCGAGTAGAAGACGCAGGACTGCAGCCCCATGAACAAGGCGACCTGCCACGCAACGGCGCTGCGCAGCAGCGACGGGCGGCGTCCGCCCCCGTCGGAACCTTGCGTGGCACCTGCCTCATGGCCGACGGTGGTACTCACCTCCGTCCGTCGGGCACCTTCGGGCGCGGGCTGGGGCGCGTTGACGCGAAGCTGCGGGAGCATCACGGCAATGCCGATGAGCGCGATGGCCGCGGTGAAGCCCAGAGCGAGGCGCCAACCGGAGCCGGGAAGCCCGGCGATGGGGACGGCAAATCCTGCCGCGAGTGCAGCGAACGCGGATTGCACGCCGTTGTACGCGCCGGTCAGGGAGCCGACGCGATCCGGGAAATCGCGTTTGAGCAGAGACGGCAGCAGGACGTTGATGCAGGCGATGGCGGAGCCGATCAGCACGGTGCCCACCCACAGCAGGGCGGCGAGGGGCAGAGAGCGCAGGACGATACCCACCATGAGCAGCACCAGAGCACTCGTCAGCGTCGCCTCCGTCCCGAAGCGCCGTGCCAGCTTCGGAGCCAACGGCGACACTGCGGCGAAGCACAGCAGCGGCAGGGAGATCAGTGCGCTGGCTCCGGCGGAACCGATGTCGAGGTCCGCGCGGATCTCGCCCATCAACGGACTGACCACGGTCAGGGCGCCGCGCATGTTGGCGGCCAGCAGGAAGATGCCCGCCAGGAGCAGCGCGGGGCGCAGCATCCTGGCGGGGGCGGTGGTGGGTAGGCTCATGAGTTGGCCTCCAAGAGATGAGTGGCGGCGATATCGGTGAGATGAGCGGCGGCCCGCATGGCCGCGTCCGGTTCCCTGGCGATCAGAGCCCCCAGGACCTCGTGATGCGCCAGGTCCATGGCCTGCGCCGGTCTGTGCAGTCGAGGTACGTCCGACTCGCCGGATTCCCGCGTGTAGGAGGCGGCCCGGTCGAGTCCACCGTAGAGATCGGTCAGCAGAGGATTCTCGCAGCAGGCCACGATGAACTCGTGCCAGGCGAGGTCGGCGCGGACGAATGCTGCATCGTCGGCCTTGGCAGAGGCTTCGCTCCGGGCCCGGGTGAGTCCTCTCAGGGTGTCGAGGTCGGTGTCGCTGATGCGGTGGGCCGCGATCCGGGCCGCCTGCATCTCCAGGGCACCGCGGACCTCGAGTGCCTGACGGGATTCCTCGGGGGACACGCGACGGGCCAGAGCCGCTGCGAGTTCGTCCGTGGCGATGACGTAGGTTCCGTCTCCGGCTCGAGCGGTCAGGAGCCCCTGGTTGGTCAGGGAGCGCAGGGCCTCCCTCAGGGTATTGCGCCCCACCCCGAGTTCGGTGGCGAGGTCGTGTTCTCCCGGGATTCGGGTACCGACCGGCCAGGTTCCGTCCGTCAACCGGGAGCGCAGGACGTCCAGGGTGGCCGCGGACTTCGACGTCCGGGGGGTCGATGCGGCTGAAGGGCACATGGAACGTAAATGTAGGACATTTCCGGCTGACGTGTCCAGATCCACCCGGCCCGGGCCGTCGGGCACAGAAAAAGCGGGTGCCCCGGACTCCACCAAGGAGTCCGGGGCACCCGCGGCTCAAGCGCTCGCAGAGCGCTGGATCAGAGCGTGTTGCCCAACTTGAAGCCGTTGTTCTCGTCGGCGCGCGTGTAGGAGAAGCCGTCGGCTCCGATGGTCACGTCCATCTCGGAGTCGTCCGTGCGGGAGACCACGGGCTGCGGGTTGCCGTCCAGGTCCAGGACCAGCGAGGCGTCCGTGTACCAGGACGGGACCACGGGGTTGCCCCAGAAGTCACGACGCTGGTTGTCATGCACATCCCAGGTGACGACCGGGTTGTCGGGATCGCCCGTGTAGTAGTCCTGGGTGTAGACCTCCACGCGGTGGCCGTCTGGGTCACGAAGGTAGAGGTAGAAGGCGTTGGAGACCCCGTGGCGGCCCGGGCCGCGCTCGATGGAGTCCGACAGGCGCAGGGAACCGAGCTTGTCGCAAATGGCCAGGATGTTGTGCTTCTCGTGGGTCGCGAAGGCCACGTGGTGCATGCGGGGGCCGTCTCCGCCGGTCATGGCGGTGTCATGCACGGTGGGCTTGCGGCGCATCCATGCGGCGTAGACCGTGCCGGCATCGTCCTGAATGTCCTCGGTGACGCGGAAGCCCAGGTCCTGCATGAACTTGGTGGCCTTCGGGACGTCCGGGGTCACCTGATTGAAGTGGTCCAAGCGGACCAGTTCGCCGGGGGCCTGCAGGTCGTAACGCCAGGAGAGACGCTCCTGGTGCTCGGTCTGGTAGAAGAACTCGTACGGGAAGCCCAGGGGGTCGGTGACGCGAACGGAGTCGCCGATACCCTTCGTGAAGCCGTTCTCGTTGCGCTCCACGCGGCAGTCGAGTTCCTTGTAGAAGGCGACGGCCTTGTCGAGGTCCTCCGGAGTGCGGACACGGTAGGAGAAGGCGGCCACGGCGGCGATCGGGCCCTTGCGCAGCACCAGGTTGTGGTGGATGAACTCCTCGGTGGAGCGCAGGTAGATGGCCTCGTCGTCCTCCTCGGTCACATGCAGGCCCAGGACCTCCACGTAGAAGTGACGGGACTTGGCCAGGTCGGTGACCACGAGCTCCATGTAGGCGCAGCGGAGGATGTCCGGGGCCGGAGCGGTGGGGGTCGGGAGGGCGTTGGCGGCCTCGATCGGGGCCTCCTGGGAGACGTAGAACCCGGAGGAGGTCAGCGTCATGTCGGCGCGATTGGTCATGATAAGCGTCCTTGCTCGAATCAGTGGGGTGTGTATGGGCGCCGAGGCGCTCAGGCCTGCTTGCCGAAGACGGGGTTGTGGACCTCGCCGAGATTGATGTGCACGGCCTGCTGGTCCGTGTAGAAGTCGATGGAGCGGTAGCCGCCCTCGTGGCCCAGCCCGGAGGCCTTGACGCCACCGAAGGGTGTGCGCAGGTCGCGGACGTTGTTGGAGTTGAGCCACACCATGCCGGACTCGACGTTCTGCGCGAAGTTGTGCGAACGCTTCAGGTCGTTGGTCCAGATGTAGGCGGCCAGGCCGTACTTGGTGTTGTTGGCCAGTTCCAGGGCCTCTTCATCGGTGTCGAAGGGGGTGATCGCCACGACCGGGCCGAAGATCTCCTCCTGGAAGATGCGGGCGTCGGGGGCCACATCCGCGAAGACGGTGGGCTGGACGAAGTTGCCCTCAGGGAAGCCCTCGGGGCGTCCGCCGCCGGCCACCAGGCGGGCCTCACCCTTACCGATCTCGACGTAGGACATGACCTTCTCGAAGTGCTCGGGGTGCACGATGGCGCCGACCTCGGTGGTGGGGTCGGAGGGCAGGCCCACCTTCACGCGGGAGGCCTGGGCGGCGTAGCGCTCAACGAACTCGTCGTAGATGCTGCGCTGGACCAGGATGCGGGATCCGGCCGTGCAACGCTCACCGTTCAAGGAGAAGACGCCGAAGATGGTGGCATCGATGGCGGCGTCGAGGTCGGCGTCCTCGAAGACCACGGCGGGGGACTTGCCGCCCAGCTCCATGGACAGGCCCTTCAGGTACGGGGCCGAGTTGGCGAAGATGATCTTGCCGGTACCGGACTCACCCGTGAAGGAGATCAGCGGGACATCGGGGTGCTTGACCAGGGAATCGCCGGCGAAGCCTTCCTCGCCGAAGCCGTGGACCATGTTGAACACGCCCTTGGGGAGGCCGGCCTCCTCGAAGATGCCGGGCCACAGGGAGGCGGAGAGCGGGGTGAACTCCGCGGGCTTGAGGACCACGGTGTTGCCGGTGGAGATGGCCGGGGCCAGCTTCCAGGACTCCAGCATCATGGGAGTGTTCCACGGGGTGATCAGGCCGGCGACGCCCTTGGGCTTGCGGTTGACGTAGTTGGCCTGGCGGCCGGGGACCTTGAAGGCGTCGTCGTGCTGGGCCACGATCAGGTCGGCGAAGAAGCGGAAGTTCTCGGCCGCGCGGCGGGCCTGGCCCTTGGCCTGGGTAATCGGCAGGCCGGTGTCGAAGCACTCGAAGGCTGCGATGGAGTCCTCACGCGACTCGATCACGTCGGCGATCTTGTTCAGGACACGGGCACGCTCACGGGGGAGCATGGTGGGCCACGGGCCGTTCTCGAAGGCGTCCTTGGCGGAGGCCACGGCGGCGTCGATGTCTGCGACCTTGCCGGATGCGGCCTTCAGGTACGGCTCGTTGGTGACGGGATCCAGGACGTCGAAGGTGTCGCCGTCAATCGAGTCGACGAATTCGCCGTTGATGTAGTGCTGGATCTTGTCGGGAAGACCTGCGGGGGTGGAGACGCTCATGGTCGTTGATCCTTACGTCGGTGGAAAGATGTCGAAGAAGTGGAAGTTACGGGAACGCTCAGAGCGCGGAGGGTGGCTCGCCCACGGCGGCAAGGTAGGCGTTCAGGGTGTGGACGCGATGCTGTCTTGCCAGTCGCTCGATCTCCTGGGCCGGGGCGCCGGATTCGATGGCGTTGAGCAGGGCCTCGTGCTCCTCGGTGGAGTGCTGGGACCGCTCGGGGACGGTGGAGAACGTGGAGACCCGAATGGCTCGCAGGCGGGTCCATCCACGGTGGACCAGGTCCAACAGGTGGGTGTTGGGGCAGGCCTCGTAGAGCGCGGCGTGGAACTCAGTGTTCAGGCGGGTGAATTCTGCCGGGTCGAAGTCCTGGAGCAGTTCCACCATCTGGTCGTTGACCCGGTGAGCACGGCTGAGGGCTGCCTTGGTGATGTGGGGAGCAGCCAACGCGGTAGCGGAACCCTCCAGCAGAGCCAAGGTCTGCATGGTGTTGAGGTAGAGAGTGTTGTCCACGCTGGCGACGGTGGCGCCTACGTTGCGTTCGAAGCGGACGAGGCCCTCTGCTTCCAGGCGGCGGATGGCCTCACGGACCGGGACCACGGAACATTCCAGTTCCGAGGCAAGCGTGGACAGCACCAAGCGATAACCGGGCACATACGTGCTGTCCAGGATCCGCTCCCGGATGCCGTCGTAGGCGCGCTGCGACTTGCTCGTGGTGACCGTCATGTCACAAATCGTATACGAAGTGGTGTGAGGGCCGCAACAGGCCTCCAGGATATGGGAAGCGGTGACCCGAACGCGGTTGGAATCGAGAGTCGAGGCGCTTCGAGCGGGGCGGGTGGGGGT
>NZ_JALAGT010000156.1 GCF_022712295.1 Galactobacter sp. | reverse complement strand
GTTTGTGGGGTTTGCTCAGCGGTGCCGGCACACTTCTGGCCCTGGGTGGGTTGCCCACTTTCTGTTGTTTGGGGGGAACACGACGTCGGGCATTGGCTTGGGGTGGACTCACCCGTAGTTCTAGCGAGCCGCCGGCTGGGACTCCTGGGCCGGCTGTGCAGTGTGATTCTCGGCCGCCTCCTTGGGGGAGAAGACCCATTGCCCGCGGGACTGGAGGGACTCCGCATCGGGGGAGAGGCTGATGCCACGGCGGTCACGTAGCAGGGATACCGCCGCCAGGGACAGCACGGCCATGCCTATCAAATACCAGGACACGGCAGCAGTGCCGCCTGTGGCCTGCATCAGTGCCTGCGCAATGGTCGGAGCGAACGCTCCACCGAGAACAGCACCGAGCGCGTAGGAGATGGAGACACCGGAGAAGCGAATCGAGGCCGGGAAGAGTTCCGAGTAGAGAGCTGCCTGCGGCCCGTAGCTCAGGCCCAGGCCAAGCGAGAACAGCCCCAGGGCCAGGTATAGAGCTCCAAGGTTGCCGGTACTGACCAGCCAGAACAGCGGGAACGAGGTCAGGATCTGAAGCCCGAACCCAATCTGATAGGTATGGGCTCTGCCAATCCGATCAGACAGAGATCCCGCGAACCAGGTGGAGACCAGCCAAATGGCGGAACCTGCCGACACCGCCAGCAGCACGGCCGTGGCATCGAGCCCCACCTCGGATGACGTGGCATAGCGAGTCACGAAACCACCAGTGGTCATATAGCCGGCTGCATTGTTGCCTGCGAACACCAGTGCCGCCACGAGCACGAGCCAACCGTGCTTGCGGAACAAGGTCACGATCGGCAACTTGGGGCGGTCCGCGACCTTCTCGAGCTCCCGGAAGACGGGGGATTCTTCAACACTGCGGCGCACGGCGTAACCAACGAACACCAGCACGATGGACAGCAGGAAGGGAACCCGCCAGCCCCATGACTGGAAGGCTTCCCCTGGCGCGATGACGCCGGTCATGAGAGCCATGACGCCGGAGGCCAACAGCATGCCAAGCGGCACACCCAACTGTGGGAACGCACCGGCACGGCCCCGTCGCTTGGGATCGGCATGTTCAACCGCCATCAACACGGCCCCGCCCCATTCGCCGCCGGCGGACATGCCCTGCAGGATGCGCAAGAGGATCAGGGCCAGTGGTGCGGCGAGACCGATGCTGTCGTAGTTGGGGACCAGGCCGATCAAGGCGGTGGCCGCACCCATCATGATGAGCGTCATGACGAGGATGGCTCGCCTGCCGAGCCGGTCACCCAAGTGGCCTGCGATCAGGGCTCCGAGCGGCCGGAAGAGGAAGGAGATGCCGACGGTGACGAAGGAAAGGAGCTGGGCCACTGATTCACCTGCTGGGGCGAAGTACTGCTGGGCCAGGACGAGTGCTGCGACGGTTGAGTAGATGAAGAAGTCGTACCACTCGATGGTGGTTCCGATGACGGTGGCTGCGGCGACGCGACGCTGCGTCGCCCTGGAGCGGGCCATGAGGATCTCCTGAGGCTGGATGCTGGTGATGTGGGGAGCTTGATGGTCGAGTGAGGGCCTACCGCGGGTGAGCTTGCGGCACCGTCCGTATGGAAGGCATCCAGTCGATCGCCGTAGACCGTAGGACGCGATGACGTCCAGGTACTGAGTGTGAAGCAGGCCACAACATCGAGTAAAGCGGGAGAAAGTGCCTATAAAGCACGGTTTTAGTGTGGAACCGGAGTCTCCTGGCCAAAAAGCTCTTCAGCCAACTGCACCATCGCGGTTCCCGCTCGGGAGAGCCGTGACTGGCTGGGCCAGGCAACCGTGACAGACACCCCGTCGACATCTTCTGGCAGCGGTCGGACCATGAGCGGCAATCCCTCGAAGGTGACAGGATGCGAGGGCGTCTGCACCAGAATGGCCCATCCGAGATTGCGGCCAACCAACGAGCGGGTCAGTTCGAAGTCGCTGGTGCGGAAGCGAACCCTGGGGGTCAGGTTCAGCCGGGAAAAAAGCCGCAAGGTGTTCTCGCGGCTGGGCGCCATGTCCAACATGATCATGGGATGTTGTGCAAGCAGGGCCAGTGTCAGTTCTTCAGCTTGCGCCAGTGGGTGCTCGGGGGAGCAAACCACGTTGGCGTGGGCCTTGTAGAGGGTGCGGTGGTGAAGTTCTGGGCCGATCTGCAGGTCGTAGGAAAAGAGCAGGTCAACTTTGCCCGCGTGCAGCTCGGTCAGGAGCTGAGGCTGGGCGCCGTGGACAAAACTCACATCCACCAGCGGGTATCGCGTGGTGTATTCGTGAATCAGCCGTCCCAGCAGGCTTGGTGCCAGCGTGGCATAGCATCCCACCGTGACGGCACCGCGCAGGTCCTCGCCCGCGCTGCTGGCGTCGCGTTCCATCTCGGCGGCTTCCTGGAGGAGCCTGCGCGCCTTGGTCAGGACAAATCTGCCCGATGGCGTGAGCGTCACCCCGTGTGCCTTGCGACGCACCAGCAATTGTGTGTCCAGTGCGTCCTCGAGTGAGGTGACCGAAGAGGAGATGGCAGAGGCTGACGAAAACATGCGGGTTGCCGCGGCATTGATGCTGCCCTCTTCTGCGACTGAGACGAAGCATTCGAGCTGGCGCAGGGTGTAGTGCGACATTGCGTCCTCCTTGACGTAAGGCCTCCATCGGGCAACACATCGACCAGAGCGTGGATATTGCGCACTAGTTCGTGGTTTACCAGTGGATATGTTGTGGACCACAGTAATGGGAGTCAAGGGAGCTGGGCTATTTCCACCCTTGGCACGCACCGAGAAGACCGTACTGACAGCTGCAGGGGAAAGGCCGAACTCATGTCCATCGCCGCCGCAAGCGTTGTTGAGGCAGACACCATCACCGAGGCCGGTCTGGTCTGGAGGATCAAGGCCAGCTTCGTGGACTACATCGAGGCCATGCCAGACGGGCGCGTCCACGTTTCCGACGGGGCCCGGAGTACCGACGACGGCTTCTTCTTCCCCTCAGCCGGGACTGACAACGCCGGCACCGAGTCATTCAGCGGAACCGTCAGCTTCAACGGACACCATGGCCTGCTCTGCATCAACATCACCGATCCCACCGTCCTGGCCGCCACCGGCTCCCGTCCTCGGACCATAGAGATCGCCGACACCATCAGCCCCGGCGGTCGGCTGCAGCTGGCCCGGCTCGTCTCAGTCCCCGAGGCGGCCCCATCCGCAGCAACGCGGACGTATCAGCCCCGCCTCACCGATGCCGGATCCGACCTCTTCTTCGAGCGCTATCCGGCAGGGACGGTTCTGGACAACCTGGTGATCCACCGCCGCTGACCCGTCCATCACCGTGGGGCAATCAAGGCCCACCACACCCCAAGTCACGAACACAAGGAAGTGTTGAGATGTCCACCCTCCACGGAAGGCAGGCCCCCGTCGCCGACTGGGTCACCATTGACGAGCTCTATCGCGACCCGTTCCCGATCTTTGAACGGCTGAGGGCGGAGGGCGGAGTCCACTGGGTCCCGGCGGTCAACCGCTATCTCGTCACCTCTTACGCGGCCGTCCACGACACCGAGATGAACAAGGAAACCTTCTCCGCCGACGAAGAAGGCAGCCTCATGAAGCGAGCCATGGGCCACTCCATGTTGCGCAAGGACGACCCCGACCACCAGGTGGAGCGCCGGTCCTGGCAACCCGTGCTGCGCCCCAGCGTCGTCAAGCGCACGTGGCTACCCGTCTTCGAAGCCAACGCCGAAAAATACCTGAAGCGATTCCGCGAAATGGGCCCAGGTCACGATGTGGTCTGGGATTTCGCAGCACCCTATGCTGCCGAAAACCTGAGGGCCGTGATCGGACTGCACAACGCCACGGCCGCCGATCTGCAGCGCTGGTCGCAGACCCTGATCGATGCCACCGGAAACTACGCGAACGACCCCGACGTATGGGCCAAGGGTGAGGCCTCCTTCAATGAGGTCGACGACGCCCTCGACGAAATGATCGCTTGGCACAGCAAGCACCCGGACGCCTCCCTGCTCTCCACTCTGCTGGGGCTGCCGGGCGCGCAGATGCCGTTGGAGTCCATCCGCGCCAACGTGAAGATGACCATTGGCGGAGGACTCAATGAGCCACGCGACGCCATCGGTGTTGCGGCTCACGCCCTGCTGGCAGACTCCGGGCAACGCATGCTCGTCGAAAGCGGACGCATCAGCTGGGACGAGGTCTTCGAAGAAGCTATCCGCTGGGTAGCACCCATCGGCATGTACTCGCGCCAGACCACTCGGGACACCGTGTTGCAGGGAATCCGGCTTCCCGCCGGAGCCAAACTGGGGATCTGCTTGCTCTCCGCCAATCGCGACACCACCCAGTGGAAGGACCCTGCACGTTTCGATGCCACCCGCAGTGGAGAAGGCGCTCACTTGGCTTTCGGTAAGGGTATTCACGTCTGTTTGGGTGCCTGGATCGCCAAGTCTGAGGTTGCGACAGTGGCCCTGCCGAAACTGTTCACCACCTTGACTCACCTGCGTCACGACCCCGATCGTCCCGCAACAGCAGGTGGCTGGGTCTTCCGTGGGATGACCAGCCTGCCTGTGGTGTGGAATGAGACGAAGTCCTTCTCGGCGGCCGTTGGCCTCGGGGACGACGCCGGGGCCACGTCCCGCGTGGAGCAACCGAAAATTGCCGTGGTCGGAGCGGGGCCGGCCGGCCTCTACAGTGCCCAGGCGCTGCGCCATGAACTACCTGATGCCGAGATTGCTGTCTTGGATGCCTCTCCCACACCGCACGGTCTGATCCGTTCCGGTGTGGCTCCGGATCACCAGGGCACCAAGGCTATTGCCTCCCAGTTCAACCGGCTCTTCGAAACCGAGAACGTCACTTACCTCGGGGCCGTCAACGTCACTCGCGAGGTCGCCACGGACGCGGATGCCTCCACGAGTCAGGTGGGTTTGGATGAACTTCGTGCCACGTTCGATGCGGTGGTGGTGGCGACCGGACTGCACCGGGACGTGGCCCTGGATATTCCTGGCGCTGGTGCCGGAGACGGTCAGGCTGCGGGCGTCTTCGGTGCCGGTGAGGTGACCCGCGCACTCAATGCGCATCCCGGGGCTGCCGCCCAATCCTTGGGGTCCTGTACCGCAGTGGTGGGCATGGGCAATGTCGCCATGGACTTGGTGCGGCTGCTGAGCAAGACCACGGACCAGTTGGAGGGATCCGACGTGGACGACTCGGCACACGCCACCCTCACGGGTGAGTTGCGCACCATCCATGTGGTGGGTCGTTCCCTGCCAGCGGGGGCAAAATTCGATCCGGTCATGTTCAGGGAGATCGCTGAATTGCCGGGCTTGGAACACCGGGTTCACGGCGTCACGGCTGCCGAACTCGGAGAGGATCCGCGTTCCAAAGAGGTCGCGGCGCTGCTGAACGCCACCTCGGAACGCAACGAGGCAGAGTCCTCGCGCATCACCGTTGAATGGTGGTTCGGCTCCAGCCCAGAACGGATTGAACGCGACTCGACCAACCACGTCGAAGCGTTGACGTTGCGCCGCGCAGATGGTGCTCGGACTCACCTTGCGTTGAGCAGCGTCCTCACCGCCATCGGTTTCACCGCAGCACCCGACGAAAACCTGGTCTCACCGGACGCGCGGGCCCAGGAAACCGGCCGAATCGAGCCGGGCCTCTATGTGGCCGGGTGGGCCCGCCGCGGCCCGCGAGGAACTATCCCGACTCAGCGCGCTGACGCCCGCTCCCTCAGCCCGCTGGTCTCGGTGGACCTTCCCTCCCATCCCCATAAGCCAGGCCTTGCGGCCCTCCGCACTCGACTCCGCCGTGCCACCACGTGGGACGGATGGCTCATCATCGACGCTTACGAACGCGAGCAGGCCCCCGCCGGACGCGTCAGGGCCAAGGTGAAGGACCTTCGCGAAGCCAACATCATTGCCGGGTCCGCGACCAGCCTGATCGGGGAACGTGCCAGCCAAGGAACTGGGCCCGACGTCGTGAGCGTGGGGGCTGGTCCGGTGTCCTCCGTGCCCAAACAGCCGGTGACCATCATGTTCGCCACCGAATCCGGTAATGCCGAACTCGTGGCAGAGGAACTGGCTCGGTCGGTTTCGGCCAAGTACAACGCCAACGTCGTGGACCTGTCCACCGCTCACCTCAGTGATCTCCCGCGCTCGCATCCGCTGCTCCTGGTGTGCTCCACCTACGGTGACGGTGAACTTCCCGCATCCGCGCAGGGATTCAATTCCCAACTGGTACAGCAGCGGCCGGACCTGAGTGGGCTGCGGTATGCAGTCTTTGGACTTGGTGACCGCAGCTACGGAGCCACGTACTCCAAGGGGTCCGAGGTGCTCGATCAGTCCCTGAGCGAATTGGGCGCCGTCAGGACCGGCGAGTATGGGCGTCACGATGCAGGCAGCGGTGATGCCGCGACCGATGTGGCCCTGAAGTGGGTGGGTGATGCATTGGCCGCGTTTGAGGCGGCAACGGTCTGACCGGGTCCGGGCCGGTCAAGGCTGGACGCGCGTACTGCAGAAACCAGGCATGGTGGTGAAGCCGGTCCCTCCACGACCGCGATCAACCCCGAGCACCACCCCGCGAGAGGAAAACTGTGTGCATCACCATCGGTGAATACCTGCTGAACCGCCTGGTCAAGGCAGGCTTCACCGCTCCCGAGGGCAAGACCATGGGCCACGCAGGCGCCATCGTCTCCGGCTCCTCCGGAACGGCCCAGGCCAAGAAGGAGGCCCTCGAGGCCGCAGGCGTGAAGGTCGGGAAGACCCCCTCCGAGACCGCCCGCCTGCTGCGCGAGGTCTACCCCGCCTGATCTTCTCAGGGATCGTCCGTGGCGTAACTACGGTCGTGAACCACAACTACGGTGGGCGGTTTCTAGCGGTTGTTGCAACACCGGTGGTGTTCAGGATCCTATGAGCTCCCGCATGTGTTCCGCGGGCGTATGCCATCCTAACCGTTTGCGGGGCCGGCCATTGAGTTCGTTCTCGACG
>NZ_JALAGT010000155.1 GCF_022712295.1 Galactobacter sp. | reverse complement strand
CCACTGCGCGTGCGGCGCGTGCAGCCTTGATGGACTCAACATCCTTCTCCCCACCCTTGGTCCAGGTGATCGCGTAGCCGCGGGGAAGCAGGTAGTTGCGTGCGTAACCGTTCTTGACGTCGACGATGTCGCCGGCGGCACCGAGTCCGGTCACTTCATGGGTCAGAATGAGCTTAGCCATGGTGTGTTTTCCTCCCTAGATCTCTTCGGTGCTCAGCCGCGGCCGGCGCCGGAGTAAGGCAGCAATGCCACTTCGCGCGCGTTCTTGATGGCCTGGGCGATCTTGCGCTGCTCCTGCACGGACACGCCCGTGACACGGCGAGCGCGGATCTTTCCGCGGTCGGAGATGAACTTACGGAGGAGAGCGACGTCCTTGTAGTCAATGACGGTGACGTCGGCGGCCTTGAGGGGATTGGCCTTGGGTTTGGGCTTACGGATTTCAGCCTTAGCCATCGTGGAGCTCCTTGCTCTGGAGCCCGCGGAAGGGTTTCCGCGGGATGGTTGATGTGTGGATCAGAAGGGAGGTTCGGAGTTGTTGGGGAGGTTGCCCCAACCACCACCGTTGTTGCCACCCTGGGGCTGACCCCAGGGATCGTTGGACGGAGCCGCGGGAGCTGCGGGGGCACCCCAGCCGCCCTGGGAGGGCTGCTGCGGGGCGGCCTGCTGGCCACCGAACCCGCCGTTTCCTCCGCCATTGTTGAAGCCACCCTGGTTGCCGCCGTTGCCGCCACCGAAGCCGCCGCCGTTGCCACCACGGGCATTGCGGGAGACCTTGGCGTTTGCGTAGCGCAGGGATGGGCCGATCTCGTCGACCTCGAGCTCCATGACGGTGCGGTTCTCGCCTTCCTTCGTCTGGAAGGACCTGGACTTCAGCCGACCCTGGGCGATGACGCGCATGCCCTTGGTCAGCGTCTCCGCCACGTTCTCCGCGGCCTCACGCCACACAGAGGAGCGCAGGAACAGCGTTTCGCCGTCCTTGAACTCGTTGCTCTGGCGATCGAAGGTGCGCGGGGTGGAAGCGATGGTGAAGTTCGCGACTGCTGCACCAGAGGGCGTGAATCGCAGTTCCGGGTCGGCCGTCAGGTTGCCGATGACGGTGATGACGGTATCGCCTGCCATTGCTTCTCCTTGTTCGTGTGCGGTGGGTTGTCTTTAAGGTCCTGAGATCGCTGTGATCACCGAAGGTGATCAGGCGATGCGCTGATCCTCCGGGCGGATGATCTTGGTGCGCAGGATCGACTCGTTCAGCGTGAGCAGTCGGTCCAGCTCGGTGGACGTTGCCGGCTCAGCGGTGAAGTTGACGACGGCGTAGACGGCCTCGGTCTTCTTCTGGATCGGGTAAGCCAGGCTGCGACGGCCCCAGATGTCGACCTTGTCGACGGAACCGCCCTCCTTGGTCACGACCTCGAGGAACTTGTTGAGCGTCGGCTCGACGGTCCGCTCGTCAACCTCGGGGTCGACCAGCACCATCAGTTCGTAGGAACGCATGTGAACCCACCTCCTTTGGACTTGAAACGGGCACGGTCTTTCCGTGCCAGGAGGTTCGTTGCGTAGGCCTCGCGCTGCTTCCGGGTACGGATTCAGCGCAAGACAACCAGACCAGTCTAGCGGATTGCGCTGTTTTGGGCAGCCGCGGTGGGCGGACTCACGTTGGCCCTTCATTCCGAGCAACACAGCGTCGGTCGCACTGCATGATGTCGGTGCTCCTGGGACAGCCGCCACCGACGTTGTGCATCACCACCGACGTTGTGCATCCCATGCCCGACGGCGTGTGCCCGGCCTGACGGCCGGACGGCACCCGAGTGGGGCGGCGTCAGTCGGCAAAGAACGACGTGGCCACCAGGGACAGGTCGTACAGGTCGGAGACGCCTGCCATCTCGCGGGCGGAGTGCATGGAGAGGATCGGGATGCCGACATCCACGGTGCGCAGCCCCAAGCGGGTGGCGGTCAGCGGGCCGATCGTGGAGCCACATGGCACGTTGTTGTTGGAGACGAACTCCTGCGAGTTCACACCTGCCGCTTCGCACCAACCGGCCCAGGCGGCCGCACCCACCGCGTCGGTGGCGTAGCGCTGGTTGGCGTTGATCTTCAGGATGGGGCCCGACCCCAGGAGCGGGCGAACCGCCGGGTCGTGCTTGCCCGCGTAGTTGGGGTGGACCGAGTGGCCCACGTCGGAAGACAGGCACCACGAGCCGGCCACGGCTCGTCGGCCCTCTTCTGCTGAGGCTCCCAGCCCGGAACGCAGGCGGGCCAGCACATCCTCGAGGAACGGGCCGCAAGCACCCGACCTGGATGAGGACCCGAGTTCCTCGTGGTCGAAGCAGGCCAGAACAGGGATGGGTCCCGAGCCCTCCTCCAGTTCCTCGGCCGAAGCCGCCAACGCAGCGACACCGGCGTGCACGGAGGCGAGATCATCCAGACGCCCTGCTGCGAGGAAGGCGGAATCCGCACCGAAGACCTGACCGCGAGCCGAGTCGGCGACCACCAAGTCGTATCCGCGGATATCCAACGGATCCACGGACACCGCGTCCCCGTCAAGAGTGGTGGCGTGAGCGGCAACCTCTGCCAACAGATCCGCCGATTCTGCCGCGCCGAGCCCCCACACCGGCTGCGTCTGGGCCTGCTTGTCCAGGGCCAGGCCGTCGTTCACACCGCGATCCAGGTGGATGGCCAGCTGCGGGAGACGCAGGAGCGGACCGGTGGACGCCAGGACCACGGAGCCGTCGGCGAGCGCGAGGCGACCGGCCAGAGTCAGTTCTCGATCCAGCCAGGAGTTCAGCAGCGGGCCACCGTAGACCTCCACTCCGGCCTGAAGCCAGCCGTGGGATCCGGTGGTGGGCTTGGGCTTGAGCTTGAATCCGGGCGAATCCGTGTGAGCACCGAAGACGTTGACGGGGGTGGTGGGGCCCGCGCCCTTGGGGATCACCCAGGCGATGACCGCGCCGTCACGGACCACCAGGTATCGGCCGTGTTCCGTGGGCCAACCGGCCGTCTCCTCCAGTGACGTGAAGCCGGCGTCGGTCAGCCGTGCGGCGACCTCGTGGGCCGCGTGGTAGCTGGAAGGCGACGCCGCGACGAAGTCCGCGAGGTCCTCTGCGTGGGTGATGGCGGCCTGCTGGACGGACATGGCTTCTGAATACCTCTTCATGTGTGCTTGGCGCTTCTGGTTCCACCCTAGTCCGCTCTCCGCCGAGACAAACCCGGGAACGGGCGTCGGGGTGACGAACGTGGAGCAGGTTCTGATGGCCTTGTCCTATAACCTCCTGTCCCCTGGTCACCACCTCGACGAAAACGCCCCTCCTACCCGACCACACACATGGGTTCCACGTGTCTTATCGGATAGGAGGGGCAATTTCGCAGGAGAGCCGGAGGGAATTGGCCTGGGAGGGCACACCCGGGCTGACAGGTAACAGGCGACCGGTGCCAGCCGTCGAAACATGAGTCAGCCGTAGAAACCTGACCCAATCGAGGAGCACCCCGGAACGGGATGGCTCAGCGCACGCCGCGGCGTTTGAAGGCCCATCCCCCCAGCAGCAGCGGGGCCAGGGCCCAGACGGCCACCGTCAGCCAGCCGTCCCACGCGGCGATACCCTTCCCGAGCCCGCCGAATCCGCTGCCTTCCAGGTCGCTCAGGAAGGCGTTCATGGAAGGCCTCAGCCCGTCCACCGCAGCCGTTGGCAGGTGATTGCCGATCCACGTCAGCCAGTCCAGGTCGACGAAGGACGTGAACCCCTGGACCACGGAGGTCACCAGATAGACGAAGATGGAGAGCACCACGATGGCGCCGGCCGTGGAGCGCATCAAGGCCGCCAACCCCACCGCCATCCAGGTCAGGACCAGAACGTAGACACCGGAAAGCAGGGCCTCCCCGACGGCGTCTCCCCCACCGAGTTCAGCATCGAACCCGAAGGCCGCAAGCAGGGCCACCACCAACAGGGCACTGATGAGGTGGAACACCACTCCGCCCAGGAAGCCCACCACGCCCGTGACGAGCGACTTGGCCAGGTAGACCGGCGTGCGGGTCGGAACCGCTGCGAACGTGGAGACGATGGAATGACTGGAGAATTCACCGGCGATCGACACGATCACGGCCGCCGCCCACAGCAGCCCACCGATCATGAGTCCGGCCACCGCCATCTGATGGACGACGGCAGCAGGGACGCCTGCCTCGTCCAGTCCGGTACCGCCCGGATCGGAATTGTTCACGAGACCGATGACCACCGGCATGAACGCCGCGAAGATCAGCACGATCGCCACTGCGACGCTGCTGAGGATCCAGGTGGATCGTAGGGAGAAGAACTTGCGCCACTCGGATCGCAAGATTCCGGGAAGGCTCACTTTGGCGTGGCTGTGGCCGGAGGACAAGGTTGCTGCACTCATGGCTCAGGCTCCTTCCTGCTGGTTTCGAGCCTGTTGGTTCCGGGTCTGGGTGTGCTGACCCGACGGTGATGGTGGCGGGTACCCCTGCTCGCCCTGTCCCTGCCACGTCTCGCTGGGCTGCGGGGTTCCGGGCATCGGTGCGCCGGGGATCGCCCCGGGCATGGCACCCGGCCCACTGCCCGGCACCCCACCCGGCACGGTGCCGGGCGGGAGAGAACTTCCGGGGGCCGGCGTCAGGATCCCTCCGGAGCGGTACTCCACCGCGCCAGAGGTCAGGGCCAGATATGCATCCTCCAACGAGGGCCTGATCCCGACGAGTTCCCGCAAGGCCACGCCTTCCTGCAAGGCCGCGGCACCCACGGCCTCGGCGGAGAGGTTCCTGACGCTCAGTGTGGACTCGTCCACACGATCCACCGCGCCCCCGTCGGCGCTGAGCCTGACCCCGAGTTTCGCAGCGTCCGCGGAGGCCACACGAACGTGTTCCTCGCCCAATCCACCGACGAATTCATCCATGGAGGCATCCGCCAGGATGCGGCCTTGGCCGATCACGACCACGCGATCCGCCGTCTGCGCCACCTCACTCATCAGGTGAGAGGAGATGAGTACCGTGCGGCCCTCAGCTGCGAGGGACCGGCAGAGCTTACGCACCCAGGTCACGCCCTCCGGGTCCAGGCCGTTGACGGGCTCATCAAGCACCAGCACGCGCGGGTCACCGAGCAATGCCGCAGCGATACCCAGGCGCTGTCCCATGCCCAAGGAGAATCCTCCCGAGCGTTGGTCGGCCACGTCGGTGAGGCCGGTCAGGGCCAGCACCTCCGCCACTCGTGAGGCCTTGATCCCGTGCGTGTCCGCCAGGGCCAGCAGGGACTGCCTTGCCTTGCGCGCCGGGTTGAGGCTTCTGGCGTCCAGCAGCGCGCCCGCGCTGGCCAGCGGTGCGGGGTGCTTGCCCAGGGGCTGCCCCAAGACCGTGGCCTGCCCCGCGGAGGGGTTCTCCAATCCCATGATCAGACGCATGGTCGTGGACTTACCGGCCCCGTTGGGTCCGAGGAATCCGGTGACCTGTCCCGGGGGTACGGTGAAACTGACATCCTTCAGGACATGCTTGGGTCCGTAGGACTTGCTCAGGTGGGTTACCTCGATCATGGCACCAACCTATGGGGGACGGACAGGGTTTGTCTTCCCTCTGGAGTATGACTTCTGGGAGGACTTTCACCCTCCACAGCGCTACTCGCCGACGGCGCCGCTCTGCGGCGCAGAATGCACGACGTCCGTCCCGCCTCGGCGACCTGCGTCGCCTGCCGCGACCGGCCGTCGGGCATTGGATCCTCCGAGCAGCCCACCCGGGAACCGATCCGAGCCGGCGAACAGACCGCCCAACGGATCCTGCATACCCACGCGCCTGACGGGGTCGGTATTCGGGTTCAGGCACGTGCGGACCACCAGCGCGCAGACCCAGACGACGGCGAGCATGTGGCCCACGACCATCAGGACGAACAGGCCATCCGGGAAGGCCACGGTGATGTCCTCCTCGCCCGAACGAACGTAGAGGAAGAGCCAGATGCCGATGAAGTGGGCTATCTCGATGCCCTGCCACACCAACATGGTGCGCCATCGGGGATAGGCCAGTGCGGCCAACGGGATGAGCCACAGGATGAACTGCGGCGAGTAGACCTTCCCGAAGAGGACGAACGCGGCGACCACCAGGAAGGCCAGGCTCGCGACGCGCGGCGGGCGCGGGGACACGAGGCCCAGGATGAGGATGCCGAGGCAGCTCAGGGCGAAGAGCCCCGTGCCGAGCACCGAGATCAGCCCGGGGGTGGTGTGCAGCGCCGGATTCCATGATCCGAGGGTGAGGTCCCAGGCCTGCCACAAGGAGGAATTGCCCGCTCCGCGCTCCGCACTGAACGTGTAAAAGGTCTTCCAACGCTCGGTGTCGGCGAGCGCGAAGGGCAGGTTGACGGCCAGCCAGGCACCTGCGGCGCCGGCCGTGACCTTGAGGAAGCCGGACCAGCGGCCCGACCTGATCGCCAGGACCAACAGCGCCCCGAGCACCAACGCCGGATAGAGCTTCGTCGCGGCGCCGAGGCCTATCAACACGCCGGCCAACCACGGATGCTCACGACCCAGGGCCAGTAGACCGAGTGCCAGGAACGCCACGGCCCACATGTCCCAGTTGACGGTGGCAGCGAAGGCCATGGCCGGGCTGGCCGCCACGATGGCGGCATCCCAGGGGCGGCGGCCCGCGCTCTTGGCTACCGCGATCACCACGATGGCCCAGAGCAGAACCACGAAGAACGTGTTGATGTCGAAGTAGCTGAGGGTCTGCAGCGACAGGTTCTCCGAACGCGGCACCAGCAGGGAGGTCAGGGAGGCGATCACGGACATCAGCACCGGGTATTCGAAGGCAGCGTCTGCCCCTGCCCCTGTGAACGGCGCCCACGGGTCATCCGCGAATCCCCGTGCCCCGTAGAGGGACGCCCAATCGGAGTAGCAGATGCCCCGGTAGACGTTGGGCATGCCCCAGCCGTGCGTGCGGCACGCACTCTTGGACACCACGGCCAGGATCCCGAAGACGAAGACGATGACCAGCAGCACCCGCTCCACGCGCCAGAACCCGGGAGAGACGATCCCGGGTTCCGTACGGCGGCCGAGCGGACCTCCGATGACTCCGACGAGGGACCGCAGGAAAGGGTCGTTGCGGCTTGGCACCGTGATGCGTAGCGGACCCTTTTGCGCCTTGGGCCGCTTGCGCACCTGGCGTACCTCGCGCGCGTCGAGTTCCTTGCGCGGCTGGGGGTCCTGCTGACTGGGCATACGACCACACTACGGGGATCGGCGGCCCTGACGGACCTCTCAGTCCCGGTCCAGGACCTTGTCCTTGCCCTCCGACTCATCAGCGCCCGGCAGGTGCAGCTCCGCCTGAGCCTGGGTGAACGTGGTGACCTTGTGCTTGCGACCCACGTACACACCGATGGCCACCACGATGACGGTCAGGACTGCGGTGGAGTAGAGCTCCACCTTCATGTCGGACCAAACGGCCATGTAGATGAGCACGGCAGGGATGAAGATGATGACGGCCCAGGTCAGGTAGGGGTAGCCCCACATCTTCACCAGGCCCTGGCGGCGATCACCCACGCGCCTGCGGGTGATCAGCTGAGTCACGGCGATGCACAGGTACACCAGCAGAGCCACGGCGCCGGAGGTGGCCAGCAACATCGTGAAGAGCTTGTCCGGCATCAGGTAGTTGCCCACCACCGCGGCGAAACCGATCAAGGTGGAGATCAGCACGGCGGCGACGGGGACATTGGCCTTGGAGGTCCTGGCGAAGATCTTCGGGGCATCGCCGCGCCCGGCCAGGGAGTACATCATGCGGGAGGCCGTGTAGAGGGCGGAGTTCATGCAGGAGGCCACCGCCACCAGGATCACGAGGTCCACGATGAACTTGGCCCCGGGGATGTTCAGGACGTTGAGCGCGGCAAGGAAGGACCCCTCCTCCAGCAGGCCCGGGTAGCTCAGCGGCACGATGCACACGATGAAGAAGATGGACACGATGTAGAACAGGCCGAGGCGCCAGATCACCGAGTTCGTGGCCTTGCGGATCTGGCCTGCCGGGTTGTTGGACTCGGAGGCCGCGATGGTCACGATCTCGGTTCCCATGAAGGAGAACATGGTGGTCAGCAGTGCGGCCGGAATAGCGCCCAAGCCATTGGGGGCGAACCCACCCTGGCTCCAGAGGTTGGAGGCACCCGCGTGCTCGGACCCGAAGACGCCGGTGAAGGCCATGGCACCGACGGCGATGAAGAGAATGATGGCCGCGACCTTGAGCAGGGCGAACCAGTACTCGAACTCGCCGTAATTCTTCACGCTGAAGAGGTTGGTTGCGGTGAGGGCGATGGTCACGAGGAGGGCGAACACCCACAGCGGGACGCCCGGGACCCATGAGTTCAGGATGGAGGCTGCTGCGGTGGCCTCGACAGGGATGACCAGTACCCAGAACCACCAGTACAGCCAGCCGATGCTGAAACCGGCCCAGTGGCCGATGGCGCGGTCGGCGTAGGTGGAGAAGGACCCGGAATCCGGGTTGGCCGTGGCCATCTCCCCGAGCATGCGCATCACCAGCACCACCAGCAGCGCGGCACAGACGTAGGCCACCAGGACGGCCGGTCCGGCCAGCTTGATGGCGGTGGCTGAGCCCACGAAAAGGCCGGCGCCAATGGCCCCGGCGATCGAGAGCATGGTCACGTGGCGTGGCTTGAGGCCTTGCCCCAGCTGCGACTCCATACCTGACAAGTGAGGGACCTCATTCTGCTGATCGACAACTGCTATTTCAGCAACGTACCAGGAGTGTGGGCGCCAACACACTTGTGAGGATTTCGGGTGGGTAAACAATGACTCGGGCAGCGACGACAACGCCGGAGCTTCTGTCGGATCCATGTGGTCCTCACGATGAGCCCGTGCTGCGGCCGGCCTCCGCCGGACCCTGCAGTCGGACCCTTCGCTGGGACCCTGCACGCCACGGACGAACGGGAAACGCCGCGGGACACAACGCCGCGGGACACGACATCGCAACCAGGAAACGAAGTGTTGGGCCCACCCGTGAAACCCTAGGCCACCCAAAAACCCCCCCAAGGGGAACAAGTAGACGGGCGTGTGACCGGCGGGTG
>NZ_JALAGT010000154.1 GCF_022712295.1 Galactobacter sp. | reverse complement strand
GGGTTGGACCGTGGTGTAGGCGGTGACGGGGCGGGGGCGCCATCCCTTCTCCAGGAGGCCGTCCGCGAGGGTCGGCGCGGCGAGCGCGGACGCCGGCAGCAGCACGGTGGCCGCACCGGTGTCCTCACAGGTGGGCCAGGCCTCCACGAGTCCTGCCGCGCTGTGGGTGTTCGGAACCAGGTCCACCCGGATCCCGGCCTCCCGCAGAGCCGCGGCTGTGGTCCGTCCGACGGCGGCCACGCGGGTTGCCTGCGCCACGTCCAGCCGGGTGCCGGAGCGTTCAGCCACGGCTTCCAGCGCCGCCACGGTGGTGGCTGAGGTGAAGGCGACCCAGGCGCAGGCACCGCTCCTCAGGGCCTCCAGTGCCTGCTGCACATCCTCGAGGTCCGGCCCAGGCTTGGGCAGTTCATGATCGATGAGTGGGCACACCACGGGTGTGACCGCTTCGTCCAGCAGGGCGGTGACCAGGGATCGCTGACGGGCCGCTGCCCGCAGTACTCCGACACGTGCACGAGTGCTGGTCTCGACGCTCTCAGTCACGTTGTGTCCCTGCCTCCTCAGGCGTCGGTGGTGCCCATCAGGTCTGCGGCTCCGGCTGCCAGTAGTTCCTGTGCCAGTGTCTCACCCAGGCGCGCGGCTTGGCCTTCGTTACGCACTTCTCCCGCGGTGTGGCGGCGCAGGGCACGAGACCCGGCGGGACTGACCACGGCCGCATCCAGTTTCAAGGTCCCGTTCCGTCCGAGGACTCCGAGAGCCCCGACCGGCGCGGCACAACCGCCCTCCAGCGTGGCGAGCAGTGCGCGTTCCGCTGTGACGGCCAACCGGGTGGGGGTGTGCTCCACGACGGTGAGCGCGTTGCGCAGCGCGGAGTCCTCAGCCGCGGTCCGGGCCGAGACCTCCACGGCCAAGGCTCCCTGCCCGGGGGCGGGCAGCATGACATGGGGGTCGATGCGTTCGGTGGCGAGGTGACCGAGACCCAGCCGGTCCAGGCCGGATCCGGCCAGGACCACGGCGTCCAGATCGCCCTCGTTCTCGCGCCCGACGCTGCCCAGGTCCGGGTGTTCCACGCTCATGCCCTTCACCCTCCGCAGGCGGGTGGGGACGTTGCCGCGGACGCCGTGGATCACCAGGTCCGGGCGGGCGGCCTTCAGCTGGGCCGCCCTACGCGGTGAACCGGTACCCACATGAGCTGCGGTGGGCAACGTATCCAGGGTCAAGCCGTCACGGGCCACCAGGACGTCGCGCACGTCGGCGCGTTCCGGGACGGCCGCGATGACCAGCCCCTCTGGCTGGGCCACCGGCAGGTCCTTGAGGGAGTGCACGGCCACCTGCACCCCGCCGTCCAGCACCTTCTGGCGCAAGGCGGCGGCGAAGACGCCCGTGCCTCCGAGCGAGGCCAGGGGGCCGGTGACGACGTCACCCTCGGTCCGCACGATCTGAGTGTCTGCCTCACCCGCGCCGGCCTCGGTGAGTGCCACGGCCACGTGCCCGGTCTGGGTCCGGGCCAGGTCGGAGCCTCTGGTCCCGATGCTGAAGCCCGTCATGACCGCGGCACACCCACCTCGGAGTCCACGGCACCGATGGTGGGCTTGTACGTGCCGTCGCGCATCTGCTTCACGCAGCAATTGGCGCGGCAGACGTCGTACCAGGGGCCGTCGTCCATGCACGTCACGCGTCCCTCGCGTCGAGGCTTGCCGTCGGGGCCCAGCAGTCGCTCCTCGACGAGGTCGACGATCGTGGAGACGAAGGCGGTGTGGGTTCCGTGGGTCGGGACACGGTGGAATGCGAGACCCAACTCCTCCGAGGTCTGCTTGGCCTCGGTGTCGAGATCCCAGAACACCTCCATGTGGTCCGAGACGAAGCCGATGGGGACCACCACCACACCACGCGTACCCGCCTGCGCGTACTCGGCCAAAGCGTCGTTGATGTCCGGTTCCAGCCACGGCACGTGCGGGGCCCCGGAACGGGACTGGAAGACCAGGGACCATTCCAGGCCGTCCGCCTCGGGCACCTGAGAGAGAATCTTGTTGGCCACGGCCAGGTGCTGGTGGGAGTACACATCCGTGTCGATGGACGCCGCCAGGTCGCGGGGACCGGCTGCGTCTGCGTCGGTCTGCGGGATCGAGTGGGTGGTGAAGACGATCCGCAGCGGCGCACCCTCCTCACCACGAGCGGCGAGCTGTGCCCGCACATCCGCGAGCCCGGCTTTCAGGTCATCGACGAAGGGCTGCACGAATCCGGGGGTGTCGAAGTACTGGCGGATCTTGTCCACCTCGACCTTGCCCTCCAGTCCGGTCTCCCGCAGCGCCTCGCCGTAGTCCTCACGGTACTGGCGGCAGGAGGAATAGCCGGCGTAGGCGCTGGTGGCCAGCACCAACAGCTTGTCCATGCCGTCCTCATGGGCCTGCACAAGGACGTCGCGCACGTAGGGGGCCCAGTTACGGTTGGCCCACAGCACGGGCAGCTCGATGCCGCGAGCGGCCAACTCGGCCTCGATCGCGGACTTCAGAGCCCGGTTCTGGGCGTTGATGGGGCTGATCCCCCCGTTGAGCCGGTAGTGGTGTGCCACCTCTTCGAGGCGCTCCTCCGGGATACCGCGCCCGCCGGTGACGTTGCGCAGGAACGGGATCACGTCCTCCTGGCCCTCAGGACCGCCGAAGGAGGAGAGCACCAGGGCGTCGTAGGCCTTGGCCCGCATCCTGCCGTTCTCGTCATATCCCTCCCGCGGGTCGAAGCGTTGCTCCGTGAGCGTCATGCCAGAACCTCCACGGCGGCCGCCGCGTCGATCCGCTTGCCGGTGTAGAACGGGATCTCCTCGCGCACGTGATTGCGCGCCTCGGTGTAACGCAGGTGCCGCATCATGTCCACGAGGTCGATGGCCTCCGGGGCCTCCATCGCCACGATCCACTCGTAGTCACCCAGCGCGAACGCCGCGACCGTGTTGGCCTGCACCATGGGGAAGTCGCGGCCGAGGATGCCGTGGTCACGCAGCAACACGCCACGCTCCTTGGGATCCATCAGGTACCACTCGTAGGAACGCACGAACGGGTACACGGTCAACCAGTCCGCTGCCGGGACGCCGCGGGTGAACGCCGGGGAGTGGTCCTTGGCGAACTCTGCCGAGCGGTGCACGCCGAAGAACGACTGCGCAAGGTCGGTGCCTGCCAGCAGTTCGGTCCGCCGCAGGCGACGCAGCGCGGACTGCAGGGAGTCGAAGGAGGGACCGTGCAGCCACAGCAGCACATCGGAATCCGCGCGCATACCGGAGACGTCGTAGATCCCGCGCAGGGTGACGCCCTCGGCGGCCAGGGCTGCGGTCTCCGCCTCGAACTCGGCGGGTGCATCAGCCGAGCGGTCCACCTGTTCACGGCGAGCGTAGACGGCCCACACCGTGAAGTTCAGGGTGTGCTCGCCCTCGCGGTTGCGCTCATCCATCACCGGGGAGGTATTGACGGGACGATTCACGGACTCGGACATGCTGCCCTCACCTGTTCCTTTCTCGTGGCTCACATCTTCACTAGTGAGTCGTGTTGTCTTCTATATCTTGAGAGCCTGAACAAGTCTCGCCAGTCCGTACAAGTTCTGTCAGTCTGTACACGTTCTGTCAGTCTGTACAAGGGTTGCCGGTCCTGACAACGGCTGCCAGTCTCATCAAGGGTTTTCGGTCTGAAGCGATTCGGTTTCTACGTCAGCCGCGTCTGTGGCGCATCATGACACGCTCACCCGCAGACTCTTTCTCGTGGAACCCACCACCGCGGTCAGGCCGGTGCCGACGCGCCAGGCGCCCACCACATCCAGATCCTCCTCGGCATCCAGCACCCGAGCGATCTGCTGCAGCCGCTGACGGTGCCCGGGCGTGGCCATCGGCAGGGCTCCTCCGTGTCTGACCACGTCTGATGCCAGCACGTCCGCTGCGGTGAACTCCACGCCGAGCAGTGTCGCAGCGTCCTTGATCCCTGCCGAGATCAGGGTCTGGTCGTCGGAATCGGCCAGCCGCGCCGCCTCGTCGGTCAACCGCCCGTAGGACAGCCGCACCACGTGGCGTCCCGGACCGGCCTCGCGCTGGAGCCAGGGCCACTTGGCGGTGGCATGGGTCAGGGCCTTGGCCGCCACGTCCTCGCTGCCGGGGGCTACCAGGAGGCCGCTGCCGCGAGGGGCGTCGTCGAGTTCGGGAACATCCACCACCAGCGTCACGAGCGAGACGCCGGCGCCCTCGTCAGGACGCAGCGCGGCGAGCGCCGGGACTGCGGTGGAGAGCAGGTCCACGGCGGCGGGACCTTCCGTGGCGATCACGAGCCGGTCCGCCTGCAGCCGGCCTGCGGCCGCTTCTGTGCCCGACGGCCGGTGGCCCGTTGCGTGGTCCACGACGAACCCGCCGTGCTCACCACGGGAGACCGCCGTGACCTCGGTACCGACCGGCAGGTGCACCCCGCGGCGCTCGAGGTCCTCGACGAGGGCCTCCACGAGGCGGTGCATGCCGCCCTCGACGCCGGCCACCGCAGACCCTGCGGGGGCCGCGGCGCGGAGGGCTGCGGCTGCCTTGCAGAGCGAACCGGTCTCGGCGAGAGCCTCCCGCAGACCGGGGGCGATGGCATCGGCGTCGAGGCGGTCGGGGTCGGCAGAATGCACGCCGGAGACCACAGGGGTCACGAGCGTTTCCAGGGCCACGTCTCCCAGTCGCTCTCGCACGAGGCGCCCCAGGGTCACGGGTCCGTCCAGGAGGGAGGGATCCACGGCGGTGGTCAGGTCCTCGGCCGCCCGGGCTGCGGCGTCCGCGCCCAGGGCGTTCACGACCTCAGTGGCCGTGGGGTCGCCGGGGATGCCGAGCAATCCGGTCTTGGGCAGTGGGAGATCGCGGCCGGGGCCTGCATGCAACCACGCCGGCGACTGGGTGGGCGCCACGACGGTGAGTCCCAGTTCGGCGGCCAGGTCGGCTACCGCAGGGGTGCGGGTCGCGAAGGACTCCGCTCCCGCGTCCAGCACGAGGCCATCCAGCGTATGTGAGCCGACGCGCCCACCGGGCGCCGCGGCGTCGAACACTGTGACCGCATAGCCAAGCAGCGCGAGCTCACGCGCGGACACGAGGCCGGCCACGCCGGCACCCACCACCGCTGCGACGGGACGGGGCGAAGGTGCCACGGGAGAGGAGTTCGACTGCGGCACGGCTCAGGCCCCCAGCTTCGTTGCCGCGGCCCACTGCACGGGGTCGGCGTCCACCGGGACGGAATGGATGAATTCCACGAGCCTGGTCAGGACCGTGGGGTCCGTATCGGCCGGAACCCCGTGGCCCAGATTGACCACGTGGCCGGGGGCGGCTGCGCCTCGGGCCAAGACATCCAGCGTGTGGGCGCTCAGTGCATCCCACCCGGCGCCGAGCATCGCGGGGTCGATATTGCCTTGCAGCGGAACGCCACCGCCGAGTCGTTCCTCGGCCCGGTCCAGATCCAGTCGGTAGTCCACGCCCATGACCGTGCCGCCCGCGTTGTGCATGGAGACCAGCAGATCCGAGGTGCCAACACCGAAGTGCACCACCGGGATGCCGTATGCCTGCGCAGCGGCCAGGACCTTCGCGGACGACGGGGCCACGAGGGCCTCGTAATCCCGGGCCGAGAGCGATCCACCCCAGGAGTCGAAGAGCTGGGCGGCGGATGCGCCGGCCTCGATCTGGGCGGCCAGGAACTTGGCCGAAACGTTCGCCGTCCAGGCGCACAACGCCGCCCAGGTGTCGGGATCGGCGTGCATCAAGCGGCGTGCGGCAAGGTGGTCGCGGCTAGGGCGTCCCTGCACCATGTAGGCGGCCAGGGTGAAGGGTGCTCCGGCGAAACCGATCAACGGCGTGGAGCCGAGCTGGTGCACGGTCAGCCGCACGGCCTCGCGGATGGGTTCGAGGGCGGCATCCGTCAGTTCTGGTAGCTCGGCAACCTGCTCGGCGGTGGAGATGGCCTCGCCGAACACGGGGCCGACCCCCGGCTCGATGTCCACGTCGAGGCCTGCCAGCTTCAACGGCACCACGATGTCTGAGAAGAAGATGCCTGCGTCCACGTCGTGCCGACGCACGGGCTGCACGGTGATCTCGGCAGCCAGGTCCGGGGTGAGGCAGGAATCCAACATGGCCGTCCCCTGCCGGACCTCGCGATACTCGGGCAGCGAACGCCCGGCCTGCCGCATGAACCAAACCGGCCTACGGGCCGGGGTCTTCCCCGTATAAGCGGAGATGAGGGATGCCTCAGAGGTGAGGCCGGAGGCCAAGGGGTGCTGCGCAGGCAAGTGGAGCATGACCCCATTCTGCCGCTATTTCAGGTGCCCTCGCCATCCGGCGAGAGGATCACCACACACTGCGTCGGATCAAGATCACCGTGTTTTCTACGCGAAGTAGAAGTTTGGCCCGGAATCACGCTGAAGTCGCCTCACCACACTGTGATCAACGTCCGAGTGGCCAGCGAATCGGTGAGGGCATCCTCACCTGCTCACGGGCCTGATGAGGGCTAGACTCAGCACATTGTGGTGTTGATGTCCTTGATTGCGTCCCATGCGGAGCTCGACCTGGAAACGGTCGCGCGACTCTCCGCAGCCTCCAACGTGCTTTCCCACCGGCGGTTGCCGGGCGTGGCAGGCACGGTGGTGGTGTCCACCTGCAACCGATTCGAGGTCTACGCCGAGCTGCATGACGGCGCCGACGCAGACGCGACCCGTGCCGGATTCGTGGACTCGGTTGCCTCCACCGCGGATCTTCCCCCGGCCATCGTCAGCCGCGCCCTGACCACCCTCACCGACCATGATGCGGTACGTCACCTCTTCTCCGTGGCCTCCGGGCTGGATTCCGCCGTGGTGGGCGAACGCGAGATCGCCGGTCAGATCCGCCGCTCCCTGACGGACGCGCAACGGGCAGGTACCGTGACCGGTCGTCTGAGCAAGCTCTTCCAGACCGCATCCCGCACGGCCAAGGCCGTTCAGTCCAACACCACGTTGGGCTCCCGCGGTAAGTCCATCGTCTCGGTGGCCCTCGACCTCGCCACCGACCTGGAGCCCGGCCCCTGGGCATCTCGCGAGGTCGTCCTCTTCGGCACCGGCGCCTATGCGGGCGCCACGCTGTCCCTTCTGCAGGAACGCGGCACCGGGCGAATCGGCGTCTACTCTGCTTCGGGGCGCGCCGAGGCGTTCACCGCCTCGCGGACCGGCGACGCCCTCACCGATCGGGATCTGGCCGACCGCTTGGCCACCGCAGACGTGATCATCGGTTGTTCGGGCGGGTCCCAGCGCCTGGATGCGGAGGACCTTGCGGAGTTGGACCGTGGAGGCAAGCCGCTCGTGGCCATCGACCTGGCCCTCTCCCGCGATTTCGCTCCCGAGCTGGACACCGTGGACGGTGTCACGCTGCTGACCTTGGAGTCCGTACGTATGGCCGCACCTCGCGAACAGGTCGAGTCGGTGCGCACCGCCCGTCACATCGTGGACGAAGCCGCCCAGGACTTCGCCAAGGCGCACCGCCAGCGCGGCGCGGATGCGGCCATCGTCGCCCTGCGCAAGCACACACAGAGCGTCTTGGAGTCGGAGATCGAGAAGGTCCGCGCCCAGCACGGCTGCACGGCCGCTGCCGAGGAGGTGGAGTTCGCGATGCGCCGCATGGTCAAGCAGCTGCTACACACTCCCATGGTGCGTGCCCGTGAGGCTGCGGCGGCAGGCAACCTGGACGATTTCACCGCTGGTCTGGACGCCCTCTACGGGATCGACCTGAGCTCGGATGCCTCCGCGCCCCAGCCCTCCGCGACGGAACCCACCCCCTCGGGGCGTCCCGGCGCAACCGGTGCGGTGTGCCCCATCAGCGCAGACCACGAGCGCAGCGCCTGAACCCGAGCCACTCGCGTGGCTACCGGGGAGTAGCATAGGGGTCTGATCGACCCACCCGATGTGAGCGGAGAATCCCGAATCGTGCCCACGCCCCCACGCAAACAGACGCGGCTTCCCCGCGCCCAGCGGCATGCGCAACTACTCGGAGTGGCTCACGACGTCTTCGCCAAGCGCGGATATCACGCCGCCTCCATGGATGACATCGCCAACGCAGCCGGAGTCTCCAAGCCGGTGCTCTACCAGCACTTCCCGGGCAAGCGAGAGCTCTACCTGGAACTGCTTGACTCCGAGCTCGACAGGCTGCTCGCCACCATCACGGATGCCGTACGCATCCCCACGGAGAACCGTGACCGCGTAGCAGCGACCATCGGCACCTTCTTCGAGATGGTGGCACAGGACGCCTTGGCTCACCGGCTCGTCTTCTCCTCCGACCTCGCCAACGATCCCGAGGTCTCCCAGCGCATCGCCGCGTTCCAGACCTCCGTCGCGGAGGAGATCGGGGCCGTCATCGAGGCACAGGCCGGACTCCCCCACGCCTCCGCGGTTCTGCTGGGGCACGCCTTGGGAGGCGCCGCCCAGTCCGCAGCCGCCCATTGGCAGACATCACCGGATCCCGACCAGGAAACGGCCTCCTCCTTGGTGTCCCGTTTGGCTTGGCGCGGAATCGGCGGTTTCCCGCAGGCGGACACCGCCAACTGAGCATAGGCTTGGGGAAAGTTCACTCAAGCGGCTCTCCCCCTCATCGGCACCAGAGCGGCACCGACGAAAGGTATCCAAGCATGGACGTGCGCATCGGCATTCAGAACGTGGCCCGAGAACTGGCTTTCGAGTCAGACGAGTCGCGTGAGGACGTCGCCAAGGCTGTGGAGCAGGCCATCGCAGGCGGCAGCCTGCTTCGCCTGAAGGACTCCAAGGGCGGCGAGATCGTGGTCCCGGCCGCCGGCCTCGCCTACGTCGAGTTCGGCCGCGAGAAACCGCGCCGCGTCGGATTCGCCGCGGAGTGAGGTAGCCGCCTCCTCAGCTCGGGGCCCTGGGCCTCACCCATTTCATCTCGGGGTCCCTCGACCCCACCAATTCTGGTCAGAACGCGCGCCGTAAGCGCGCGTTCTGACCAGAATTGGTTCCGGGGCAGGCCGCCGCCGAACCCGGATACCCGCGAGGCGCCCGGGTGAACGGTTAGACTGAGCACGTCCGTATCATCCGGATGCCCGGTCGCTGACCAACAGCAATCTCCTCGCGAACTCCTCGACGGGTCACCGAGTCCTTGTCCCGGCGCATGTAAGTCATGACGTCGCATGGCCCCAGACCCGCGATGGTCCGCACCGGCCCTCTTCCCCGTGGTACACGCACGGCGGGCCGGGTCCCACCGCGATCGGCTCCACCTACGTCAGCGCCTGAACATGAGCGCCCGATCCGACAAGGACCCAATACACACGTGAGCACCACAGACCAGAACACCTCGGGCGCAGCGCCCCAGGACGAGGCACCCCTCACCCCCACCGAGCTGGTTGAGCCGGCCAAGGTGGGAACCTCCCCCAGCACCGATGCCCCGGCCAAGCCGGCGCCCGATGTGAAGAGCTTCGCCGAACTCGGCGTCGACCGCCACATCGTGGAGGCCTTGGCAGACAAGGGCATCACCCATCCCTTCCCCATTCAGGCGCTGACCCTGCCGGTCGCCTTGAGTGGACACGACATCAGCGGCCAGGCCAAGACCGGTACCGGTAAGACGCGGGGCTTCGGCATCCCGGCGCTCCAGCGCGTCATCGCCCCTGACGAGGACGGTTTCGATGCCCTCCCCACTCCTGGTGCCCCGCAGGCCCTGATCGTGGCCCCGACCCGCGAGCTGGCCGTGCAGGTGGGCCACGACCTGACGGCTGCCGCCACCAAGCGTCGCGTGCGCATCGCCACCATCTACGGCGGCCGCGCCTACGAACCGCAGATCGAGCAGCTGCAGGCCGGCGTCGAGGTCGTGGTCGGTACTCCCGGTCGGCTGATCGACCTGAACCGTCAGCGTCACCTCAACCTGTCCCAGGTCCGCACCGGGGTCCTGGACGAGGCCGACGAGATGCTCGACCTCGGCTTCCTGCCTGACGTGGAGCGCCTGCTCTCCGCCGTGCCGGAGGTGCGCCAGACCATGCTCTTCTCCGCGACCATGCCCGGCCCCGTGATCGCCATGGCCCGTCGCTACATGTCCCATCCCACCCACATCCGTGCGGCGGACCCGGACGATGATTCCATCACCAAGAAGGACATCCGTCAGGTCATCTACCGCGCCCACCACCTGGACAAGGATGAGGTCATCGCCCGCATCCTGCAGGCCGAGGGCCGTGGCAAGACCATCATCTTCACCCGCACCAAGCGTCAGGCCGCACGCCTCACGGAGGAGTTGACCGACCGTGGTTTCGCCGCAGGCGCCATCCACGGCGACCTGGGTCAGGGGGCCCGCGAACAGGCGCTGCGTGCCTTCCGCAACGACAAGGTGGACGTCCTCGTGGCGACCGACGTCGCGGCTCGCGGTATCGACGTGGACGATGTGACCCACGTGATCAATCTGCAGTGCCCGGATGACGAGAAGACCTACTTGCACCGCGTTGGCCGCACCGGCCGCGCCGGCAACAAGGGCACCGCCATCACCTTCGTGGACTGGGAGGACGTGCCACGCTGGGGCCTCATCAACAAGGCGCTCGGCCTGGACGTTCCCGAACCGTTGGAGACCTACTCCTCCTCGCCTCACCTCTTCGCGGATCTGAATATCCCCAAGGGCACCAAGGGCCGCCTGCCCCGCGACAAGCGTGTACTTGCCGGCCTGGATGCCGAGACCCTCGAGGACTTGGGCGGCCCCGGCGCCAAACCTGAACGCGGGGGTTCCCGTGGCGGCCGTGACGGTGGCCGCGGTGGTTCCCGCGGTGGTTCCCGTGGTGGTCGTTCGGGCGGACGCTCCGGTGGCTCCCGTGGTGGTGGCCGCAACCAGGGCGGCCGCACCAGGCGAGATGAGCAAGGTGAGCGCGGAACGCACGACGGCGGCGGCAAGGGCCGCGCCGATCGTCCGGCCCACGAGGGCGCGGACAAGTCCGCTTCCACCGAGACCCAAGCCAAGTCCGGTCACGGGACCAAGTCCGGTGGTGGGCAGGGCAACCGCCGTCGTCGCCGCCGTACCCACCACAACGGCAACGGCGGCACCTCCGGCGGCTCCCAGCAGGGTTCCTCGCAGGAGTGAGCGGCGGGGCCCAGGCACACCCGTCCGGTCCACGTTTCCGGGCAACGCCCCGGATGCGCTCCGCTCGCCTCGGCATTTCCGCCACCTTCCTGGTGTGCGGTTTCGGGATGGCCACGTGGGTGGTCCACATCCCGTCCATCGTGGACCACGTCGACACCGACGACGGTGGCCTCGGGCTGCTGCTGCTGGTCATGGGTGTGGCCTCGATCATCGCCATGCAGCTGGGCGGCCTGCTGGCCGCCCGGCTGGGCTCCAAGGCCCTGTGCCTCATGGGTGCCCCGCTGATGGCGGCCAGCCTGGTGATCGTGGGGCTCATGCCCAACGTCTGGTGGCTCGGCGTCGCGCTCGTGGTCCTCGGCGCCGGACAGTCCTTGCTCGATATCGGCATGAACGATCAGGCCGTGCGGGTGGAACGTGGCTACGGGCGTCCCATCATGGGCTCCGTGCATGCCTTCTACTCCATCGGTGGGGCCCTCGGAGCCGCGCTCGGCGGTCCGTTGCAGCATCTCGGGTGGCCCATCGTGGCCTCCATGACCCTCATGGCCGCCCTGACGCTGCTGGGGCAGGTGCTCGTGATGCGAACTCTGCTGCCGGGCGTCGATTCCACGGGCGCCACCGGCGCCATGCCGGTGGTCGCCGTTGCGACGGGTGCCATACCCGTCGTCATGCCCGACGCAGCGGCGTCGGGTTCCGCGGGTCGCGACCACACGTCGTCGGGCGGCACGGCGCCCTTCGGCGCCAAGGCGCCGTCCGTGCTGCGGATGGGTCTCATCCTGGCCTTCCTCGCTGCCAGCTTCTTCCTGGCGGAGGGCACGGTCTCCGACTGGAGCGGTCGCCACGCGGTGGCGGAGCTCGCCATCGACCCGGCCGCGGCGTCCTTGGGCTATGGCGTCTTCTCCGTCGGGATGACCATCATGCGTTTCGCGATCGACCCCATCTCCCACCGGATCGGCGCCATGAACGTGGTCCGCTTCGGGGCCATGACCGCGGCCTTGGGCGTCCTGCTCGTGATCCTGGTTCCCTCGCACCCCGTGTCCGTGGTCGGCTGGGGCATCTACGGGCTCGGGCTGGCAGGGATCGTGCCGCAGCTGTTCTCCGCGGCCGGATCCTTGGTCAAGGGACCCAAGGCACCCGTGGTGCTCTCCCGTGTGGTGGGAGCCGGCTACGCCGGTCTGCTGGTTGGCCCGGCCGTGATCGGCTGGTTGTCCGGGTTGGTCGGGCTGACCGGGGCGTTCTGGTTGCCCTTCTGCCTGTGCCTGCTCGGAGTGTTCCTCACGCTGGCCCTTCCACCGGACAAGGCCGAACCCGTCAGCTCGCGGTGAGGTCCTCGAGGCCGAACCCTGCATAGGGCAGCTCGCGCGCACTCCCGGTGCGAGAACTCAGCGATTCCGCCTTGCGGATGATCCGGGCCAATTGGTCCGGGGCCGTGGTGTGCTCTCCGAGCCGGTTGGGTTTGCCCCTACCGTGATAATCCGAGGAACCCGTGACGATCAGGTCTCGTTCGCTCGCCAGCGCGAGGAGATCGGCGCGTCCCTGCTCGGAGTTGTCCCGGTGGTGGACCTCCACGCCGTCCAGTCCCGCCTCCACCACGGCCAGCATCTCCTCGCGATCCACCACGCGTCCGCGTTTGCTTGCGGCAGGATGCGCCATGACAGCCACTCCCCCTGCAGAGTGGATGAGCCGAACCGCGTCGACCGGGTCCAGCGCGGGGGTCCCGACGTAGTACTTGTTGCGGGGCGAGAGCAGGTCGGTGAAGGCGTCGCTGCGCGTCGGGACGATGCCGAGGTCCACCAGCGCGTCGGCGATGTGCGGGCGTCCCACCGTTGAGCCCTCCTGCGTCATGCCAAGGACGTGGTCCCAGGTGATCGCGAAGTCCTGCGCCAGTCGCTCCACGATGCGTTGCGCCCTGGTCTCGCGGTCCACGCGGAGCCTGGTCAGCCCGGCCAGAAGGTCCGGTGAGGTGGGGTCATGCAGGTAGCAGAGCATGTGCACGCTCTTGCCGGAGGCAGGAACCCGGCAGGTGACCTCCATACCGCCCACCCAGCCGATCCCGTGCTCGGCCGCGGCATCACGCGACTCGCCCCACCCAGCCGTCTGGTCGTGATCGGTGGTGGCCACGATCTGGACACCCTGCGCGGCGGCCGCCGCGACGAGGGCGGCAGGTGCCTCCGTACCGTCGGACACCCAGGAGTGTGTGTGCAGGTCGATGCGCATGGGTTCAGGCTAAACGATCGCGGCCAAGGCGGCCCTCACCCAACGCCGGGACTCCTCCTCGTCCGGCTCGGGTCCCCTGGTGAACCAGCGGTAGAAGACCGGGGCCATCAGCAGCTCCGTGACGGAATCGGGATCGGAGACACCGAGGGAGGCCACACGACCCGAAAGCTGTCGCAGTTGTGGCTCGAGCAACCTCGTGCGGTATTCCATTCCGACCTCGGGATCGGTCTGGATCGCGGCCGCGAGTGCGCGCAGAACGGACGCATTGGGCTCCGTGAACATCTCCGCAACCGTGTCCATGACGAGCCGCACGAGTTCCGAATGGACGTCGTCCACCTCGTCCACGCGGTCGCCGCTGTCCGGCGCGGGGGTGACGGGATGTGGAGCCTCCTGGTCCCGGGAGCGCGCCAACATGGCATCGAACAGGATCGCGGACGGCGTGGGCCAGGTCCGGTACAGGGTCTGCTTGCCCACTCCGGCCCGCGCCGCGATGCCTTCCATGCTCAGCCCCGATGGTCCGCGCTCGGCGATCACGTCGAGGACTGCGGCATGGACCTTGGACATGGTGCTGGGACGAGCCATGGGGCCATCCTATCCAATCGAGACGCTCCGTCTCGTTCTGATATGGTGCTGCGCATGACCGAACCGAGAACCTGGATCATCACCGGTGCCGGCCGCGGGCTGGGGCTGGCCCTGACCGATGCCGTCCTCGGGAGCGGGGACGTTGTGGTAGCACTGACGCGCAGCGGGACCATGCCCCGCGAACACACGAGGCTGCACACGCTGAGGGCCGACGTCAGCAGCCGCGAAGCCTGTTTCCGCGCCGTCGAGGACGCCATCCGACTCTGCGGTCGGGTCGACGTGCTCGTCAACAACGCGGGCTACGGCCTGGTGTCGGCGATCGAGGAAGTGGACGAGACCTCCGCCCGGGACATTGTCGACACCGACCTGTTGGGCCCCTTGTGGCTCACGCAGGCGGTCCTTCCTCACCTACGTCGGTCCGGAGGCGGAGACATCGTGCAGATCTCGTCGGTGGGAGGTGTCGGGGCCATGGCGTTCTTCGGCCTCTACAACGCGGCGAAATGGGGACTCGAGGGCTTCAGCGAGGCTCTGGCCGGTGAGGTCGCCCCGTTCGGGATCCGGGTCACGATCGCGGAGATCGGCGCCATGGACACGCAATGGGCAACCGGGAGCATGCGCTTCGCCGCTCCCGACCCGGCCTACGACGACGCACGGGAGGCGACGCTCGGCACCGCCACGGTGCCCTGGCCCGTGGAGGCGACGGCCACGGGCGGTGGAACCGCGCCGTCGGACATCGCCGAACACCTGCTCCGTCACGTGGACGCGGGAGGGGGCACGCCCCTCAGGCTGGTCCTGGGCGAGGACGCACACGATCAAGTAGCGACCGTGATGAACGCGCGAGCACTGGAGTACGAGGCGCAGCGCTGAACGGCGAACCGCGTGGACCGAAGACCATCATGAGTGGGACCATGGAGGTGTGATGACTCAGAACCCTGATCAACTATCCACGTCCCAGCAGAACCAGCCGCTGGAGGACCGCGTCAACAACCGCTCCATGAAGCCCAACTCGGAAGCCTTCAAGGAGTTCATGGGCTCCAACTGGGCCGCCTCTGAGGAGGACGCGACCACCCGACTCGCCTCGGCCGACTTCGCGGCCGAGCGCCGGGCCAAGCTCTCCGCCCGCTTCCCCGGCGAGCGCCTGGTCATTCCTGCCGGCCCTCTGAAGGTTCGGTCCAACGACTGCGACTACCGCTTCCGCCCGCACTCCGGCTTTGCGCACATGACCGGCTTGGGCCAGGACCACGAACCCGACGCCGTCCTGGTCCTGGAGCCCGTGGAACCCGGTGAGGGTGACAACGGGTCCGGTCACAAGGCAACCCTGTACTTCCGCCCCATGGCGGGCCGAGACACCGCCGAGTTCTACTCCGACGCCCGCTCCGGCGAGTTCTGGATCGGGACGCGCCCCACCTTGGACGTGTTGAGCACCATGACCGGCATCCCCACCGCTCACATGGACCTGGAACTCGAGGACGCCATCACCGCCAACGCGGGCAACCCCGCCCTCAACGGCCTCTCCATCCGCCTGGTGCGCGGCGCGGACGAGACCGTGGACGCCGTCGTGGACACCTCCCGCTACAACACGGGTGTGGACCTGGAGCAGGCCGATTCCCTGGACGGGGAGCTCACCGAGGCCCTCTCCGAGTTGCGCCTCACCAAGGACGCTTGGGAGATCGAGCAGCTGCGCGCCGCGGTGGATGCCACCGCCAACGGTTTCGACAACGTCATCGCCTCTCTTCCCCGCGCAATCGACCACAAGCGCGGCGAGCGCGTCGTGGAGGGCGCGTTCTTCGCCCGCGCTCGCGAGGAGGGCAACGACCTCGGCTACGAGACCATTGCGGCCGCCGGTAACCACGCCACGATCCTGCATTGGATCCGCAACGAGGGCCAGGTCAACACCGGCGACCTGCTGCTGGTGGATGCCGGCGTCGAGGCCGATTCGCTCTACACGGCGGACGTCACGCGCACGCTGCCGGTGGACGGCACCTTCACCGAGGTGCAGGCACGTGTGTACCAAGCCGTGTTGGACGCCGCGGATGCGGCCTTCGCCATCGTGAAGCCCGGCATCACGTTCCGCACCGTGCACGAGACCGCGTTGAAGGTCCTCGCAGAGAACCTGGCGTCGTGGGGCATCCTGCCGGTGTCCGTGGAGGAGGCCATCTCCCCAGAGGGTCAGCAGCACCGTCGTTGGATGCCGCACGGCACCAGCCACCACCTGGGACTCGACGTTCACGACTGCGCTCAGGCCCGTCAGGAGCTCTACCAGGACGGCATCGTCGAAGAGGGCATGGTCTTCACCATCGAGCCCGGCTTGTACTTCAAGGCAGAGGACCTGGCCATCCCGGCCGAGTACCGCAGCATCGGCGTGCGGATCGAGGACGACATCCTTGTCACGGCGGAGGGCGCAGAGCGCCTGACGTCGGAGATCCCGCGCACCATCCCCGAGGTGGAGGCTTGGATGGCCCGGGTGGCCGCTCGCAGCCTCTGAGCCACACCGGAAGCCTCTGGCTCGCAGGCCAGGCGCAGTTCTCCGGAGAAAGGTCAGCTCATGTCAGTTTCACCGCACCCCGTCGCCACGGCTCCTGCCCGACGGCGTTGGGCAGGTTGGTTGCCGCGGCTCGCCGCGGCGAGCCTCTTGGCCCTCGGGTGGATCGGCATGAGCACCTTTCCCGGACACGCTGACGAGAACACGCGTCACTACGACGCGACCTACACCTTGGGCGAGGACGGCTCCGTCTCGGTGGAGGAGATCCAGACCCGCCCCGACACCGATGGTTGCCCGAGCCAGCAGGAACTCGATCAGCAGGCGGAGCAGCTGGGGAACGCCATCGAGTCCATCGAACCCTTGGCCGAGGACGGGCGCTGCGGCTACAAGGCCACGTGGAAGGACATCCCCGAGTCGGACCTCACCCCGTCCAACGCGGCCTTCCCCAACCTGTTCACCGAGGCCTCACGCGACGGCTCGCGGATGGATCTGACGATCAACAACAAGTTGCTTGACGACACAACGGGCGCGTCGGTGTCGTGGACGTTCGTGTTCCCTGGAAAGGTCCAGCAGGCAGACGGCGCACAGATCGACGGGAACCGGGCTCTGTGGTCCGATATCAAGAGTGCGCCGCGGCAGATCCACATCCAGGGCGAGTTGAAGGCTGCCGGCCAGCCCGCCGAGAACGGCCGACCCGCAGAGAACGATTCGGGGGCCGACACCGCTCAAACAGCTGAGAAGGATTTCCCTTGGTTGGCGGTGATCCTCGGTGCCGCTGGGGGCCTGGTGGTGGTCCTCGCAGCCATCGTGGTTGTGGTCTTGGTCCGTCGCAAGCGTCGTCGTCCCGTTCCGTCTCAGCCCGGCCTGTGGGGCCCTGGACAGCAGTATCCGCCGTATCCCGGCCAGCAGCACCCAGGACTACAGAGCTCTGTCCAACAGAACCCTGCCCAACAGAACCCTGGGCAGCAGGACCAGACGCCTCAGAACCCCGGACACCAACATCCAGGTCAACAGGACCAGACGCCTCCGTGGCCGGCGCCACCACCCCAGTCGTGATGGCCCAGTCGTGATCACCCAGCCCTGATCACGGCGTACCCGACCGCCCGAGCGGCTACTGCGGCTACAGGCGGCGCCTCGGCTGCCGCGTTGGGCCCTGTCAGCTCTCGGCCCGCTGCGTCGCCACATCGACGTAGCGCTCTACGTTCTCGGTCCCGGTCGGGAGCACCACGACGATCGTGGACCCTTTGACGTCGAGAACTCCTCCATCACTGGCCAACCTCACCGGTTCACCGTTGCTTTCCGCGTGTGCCGGATGCCGGACGAGGGGGAGTTCGAGGTCCTGCCGGTGGACGTGGAGGGCCGAACAGGCCTAGAGCCCGTACGCCTCCGGATCGGCATCCACGGCCTCAGCCAGGGCCGTCTCCAGCGCCTCGGAGTCCAGGGTCTTCTCCCAGCGGGTGTCCAGCGCTTCCACGACGTCGGCGATCTTGGCCGCCTTCTTGCTCCTGGTGGACTCGCTGTCGGGGTCGCCCGCTTCGTCATCGTCCACGTCGTCGAAGTCCGGGTCGTGGTCGGCGGCCTCGACCGCGAAGCCGTCAGCGATCCAGTTCCAGGCGGCACCGACCTGCTCTGCCGCGTCCTTGAGGTCCAGAGCGCGCAGCGCCTCCACGACGTCCGCCACGAACTCGTCGTCCTGATCCTCGAGAGCGCCCACGAGTCCGTCCTCGTCCGTGGCCTCCACGAAACGCAACGAGGCCTCAAGGCCCAGTGCCGCTTCCGGGACCGGCACACCAGAACTCAGTTGCTGCGCCACCCGTTCCCGTAGGCGAACCACGTCATCGATACGATCTGCTCCGCTCATCGTTGCTCCCGTTCCTGATCCTCGTCCGGGGTGGATTCCGTGCCCGACGACGTGGGCCCCGCTTCCGCCCCCGGCTCACCTTCTCCGGCGGTGGCCTCCGTGGCCGATGGGTCCTTGCTCGTGTCCTCACCGACCGTGCTCGGCAGGAATTCCCCGCCCACCTTCGGCGCAGATTCCTGCCGCGGTGCGGCTTCCGGGGTCGCCCTTCCTGGCTGTTCCGGCTGTTCCGGCTGTTCCACCCGCACACCGTAGCGTGGGCGCCCATCGGCCAGATCCCGGAAATCGGCCGAAGGAACGGAGGGCTGGTCCACGGCCTGCCCGGTGGCCGGGGTACCGGCAGGCTCCCCACCCTGCTGACCCGCTCCCGGGCGCCCCGTACCGGGCTGCTGTCCTGGTTCTGCCTGCGGCGGCGTCTGTACCGGTGCTCCCCACCCACTCGTGGAGGCCGCTTGGGCCGGACGCATGGGAAGCCGCGAGGCCAACTGGCGGGCCTGGCCTGCCACGGATCGGTCCACCACCACATCCCATGTGCTCGGCAGCACCTGCCGGCTGGAGGAAAAGTCTCGTTTGCCCTTCTGCATGGCATAGCTGATGACGCTCATGAGCATGAACAGGACCGCCCCCATCAGCACCGCAGCGATCAACGAAAGGCCGCTGGCCTCATCGGTGGGGCTGAAGAGCATGAGCAAGAACCCGAAGAAGAGGCCGATCATGGCGCCCTGAGAGGCGCCTTGCAGTGCCACCCGTGGATAGGAGAGCTTGGTCTTCACTCGCTCCACGAGTTTGAGGTCGTTACCGATGATGGACACATTCGCCACGGGGAAATCGTTGTCAGCGAGGTAATCCACGATCTTCTGCGCATCGAGGTAATCCTCGTAGCGTCCGATCACCTCACCACGCGGAATCGTGGGGAACATCCGGGCCTGTTCTGGACGGGGGGTCGACATAGGTCCATTCTGCCGCTTGCAGCCCGTGGTCGGGCTGTGAGCCTGCTCCGATTCGCCAACGGCGCAAGTGGTTCCGGCCCGGTAGCCTGGGTGTTTGTGAGCAGCTCCAAGATCTTCGTTGCACGACTGCTCGGCCTGGATGTGTTCGACCCATTGGGAGACCGCCTGGGCCGACTGCGCGATGCCGTTGTCCTCAACCGTGGGCCACGCCGCCGTGCGCTGTGCGTCGGCATCCTCGTGGAAGTCCCAGGCAAGAAGCGCGTCTTCCTGCCCATGACCCGCGTCCAGTCCATCTCCTCCGACCAGGTGATCGCCACCGGCCTGGTCAACCTACGGCGCTTCCAACAGCGCGGGGCGGAGACCCTGGCGGCCGCCGAACTCTTCGACCGGAAGGTCACCTTCCTGGACGGAACCGGGCAGGGATTCATCGAGGACATCGGGCTCATCCGGCAGACCGACGGCGACTGGGCCGTCGAGGAGTACTTTGTGCGTCGAGGCGCCCAGGGTGCCTCCCTTCGCACGGTTCGGCGTCGCGGGGAGTCGGTCCTTGCCGACTGGAACGAGGTGGTCTTCGGCGATCTCCAGGAGCCCCAGGGCGCAGCTCAGTTCATCGAGAACCACGAGGACATGAAGCCTGCCGACTTCGCCGACGCCTTGCACGAGATGAGCAGCAAGCGCCGCTTGGAGGTGGCTACCGAACTTCAGGACGACCGCCTCGCGGAGATCCTCGGCGAGCTTCCCAATCGCGATCAGGTGGGCATCCTCTCCTCCCTCGACGTGGAACGCGCTGCCGACGTGCTGGAGGAGATGGATCCGGACGACGCCGCCGACCTCCTCTCCGAGCTGCCGGAAACGCAGCAGGAGTCCCTGCTGCAGTTGATGGAGCCGGAGGAAGCGGACGACGTGAGGCGCCTGCTCGAATACCCAGAAGGCACGGCGGGCTCGCTCATGACCCCGGTGCCGATCATCCTGCCCCCGGAGGCCTCGGTGGCGGACGCCCTCGCCGCGATCCGCCGTGAGGACATCTCCCCCGCCCTGGCCGCCATCGTCTACGTCACGAGACCACCGCTGGAGACCCCGACCGGCCGCTACCTCGGCCTGGTGCATTTCCAGGAACTGTTGCGTGCCGCGCCTCCGGAGCAGGTCGGCAAACTCGTGGACACCGACCTCAAGCCGGTGGGAGATCTGGACGATATCCAGGAGGTCTCCCGGGTCCTGGCCAGCTATGACCTCACCGCTGTCCCCGTCATCAACGAGGAGAAGCGGCTGGTTGGCACCGTGACGGTCGACGACGTCCTTGACCACCTTCTGCCGGATGACTGGCGCGACCACTCCGATGACGCGCCCATCCGGGCGCGTACGCGCCCGTCCCCGCGTTCCCCGCAACGGGCCGCGCGCGCCTCGGGGGTCACGCCGTCGGCCACCGGCGATCCTGACACCAAGCGAACCGGGTCGCGTGGTTCCGGTCTGTGGGCGCGCGCCCGCTCCGCATCAAAATCCGCCGGCGACGCCGGCACCGAGCAGCAGCAGGAGGTGAATCGTGGCGACTGAGAAGAACAGGTCCCCGCGTCGCGGCAGGGCCAAGAACAGCAGTTCCGGGCTGGACACCCCCATGTCCCTGCGGCAACGCAGGATCCCTCGGCTGGCTCCGAACCCCGACGCCTTCGGTTCCGCCACAGAAGGCATCGCTCGCTTCATGGGTACACCACAGTTCTTGCTGTGGATGACGGTCTTCTGTGCCCTGTGGCTGGCGTGGAACACCGTGGCTCCGGTGAGCTGGCGTTTCGACTCTGCAGCGTTCGGTTTCACGGCGCTGACGCTGGTGCTCTCGCTGCAGGCCTCCTATGCGGCACCGTTGCTGCTCCTGGCCCAGAACCGGCAGGACGACCGCGACCGGGTGTCGCTGACCGAGGACCGCGCCCGCGCCGAACGCAACCTGACCGACACCGAATACCTCACGCGGGAGATTGCGGGCTTGCGTCTGGCCATGCGCGACGTCGCGACACGTGACTTCGTTCGCTCCGAACTGCGCAACGTCCTCGAGGAACTCCTTGAGGAGCAGGAGGGCGTGTCCGACGACACGGCGGCACGCCGCCGTGAACGCGAACGCGGCAAGTTCGAACGCGACAAGGAACGCGAGGAGAAGGAACGCGACGAGCGGGAGCAACGATGACTGCCACCGTCGTCAGCGCGGTGGAAGCGGCCATGGAGCGGGTCATCGACCCCGAATTGCGTCGGCCCATCACCGAGTTGGGCATGCTCGATTCCGTCGAGGAGACCTCACCCGGGACCGTGAGCGTCGCTGTGTCCCTGACGGTGCAGGGTTGTCCCCTGCGCGGCACCATCGAGGAGGACGTACGCACGGCGGCGCTGGGCGTTGACGGCGTCTCCGACGTGTCCGTGCAGGTGGGCTACATGGATCCCGAACGTCGGCGCGCACTCGTGGACTCGCTCAAACGGCACAGCATCAGCTTCACCGAGCCCGGATCCCTCACGAGGGTGATCGCAGTGGCCTCAGGAAAGGGCGGGGTCGGAAAGTCTTCCGTCACCGTGAACCTGGCCGCCGCCATGGCGGCCGACGGGCTCAGTGTGGGCGTCGTGGACGCGGATGTCCTGGGATTCTCCGTGCCAGGACTGATGGGCGTCCATACCCGTCCCACCCGTGTGGACGAGATGATCCTTCCGCCGGTGGCCCATGGGGTGAAGGTCGTGTCCATCGGCATGTTCCTGGAGGACAACGCACCCGTCATGTGGCGTGGCCCCATGTTGCACAGGGCCTTGGAGCAGTTCCTCACCGACGTCCACTTCGGCGATCTCGACGTGCTGCTGTTGGACCTTCCCCCCGGCACGGGGGATGTGGCGATCTCCGTGTCCCAGTTGCTGCCCCACGCCGAGGTGGTCGTGGTGACGACCCCGCAGTCGGCTGCAGCTCAGGTCGCGGAACGGGCGGGAACCGCGGCCCATCGCACCGGTCAGAAGGTACTCGGCGTCGTGGAGAACATGAGCTGGATCGAGCTACCGGACGGAACCCGGATGACTCCCTTCGGCGAAGGCGGCGGGGCCGCTCTGGCTCAGCGGCTGAGTGAGGAGACCGGGGAGTCTGTGTCTCTGCTGGCCAGGATCCCCTTGGACCCGAGCCTGCGAGAGGGCGGCGACCAAGGCACTCCGGTGGTGTTGTCCCATCCGGATTCGGCCGCTTCGAAGGCCCTGACGAAATTGGCCGCGCGCCTGGCGCACAGGCCACGCGGCCTGGCCGGCAGGCAGTTGGGAATCACCCCGCGCTGAAGCTCAGGTGGCCTCGTCATCGAAAGGAGCGGGCGTTCCCGGCGGCAGGCGATCGTGGTCCAGATCCGGACGCGTCGCAGCGGCCATGCCGGCGGCTGCTGCACCGGCCGCACCGGCCGCGCCTGCGCCGCCGGAACCCGAGGTACCGGAAGCTGAGGTGCCCGCAGAGGCCGTTGACGGGGCGTCGGGCATGTCGTCGTCGAAGAGTGCATCCCTGATGATCTTGCGGGGATCGTACTGACGAGGATCCAGCTTGCGCCAGTCCACATCGGCCAGCTCGTCTCCGCCCTCCTCGCGGAGGCGCTCCTTGGCCGTGTCCGCGAAGCCACGTAGCTTCTTGATCAGTTGAGTGAGCTGGCGCGTGTAGCCGGGCAGCTTCTCCGGCCCGAGCACCACCATGGCCACCAAGGCGAGCACTATGAGCTCGCTACCGTTGATCCCGAACATGTCGAGGTCTTATCTTACCGGTCTTGCCGGGCATCCGGGCATGCTCAGCTGCTCGGTTCAACGAGTTGTGCCCAACCGCGCTGTAATCGTTCCCACCCGGAGACCGTGGACGAGGCCTTGGCGTCCTCGACCCGATCCGCCGAAAGACGCTCCACGCGGGACACCAGCCGGTCGGTGACGTCGTCGCCCAGGGTGGAACTGACGGCGTAGCTGCCGCCGTCGCGGCCCTGTAGGGTCGTGGACGATGCCGTGGTCATGGCGCGCTTCATGTCCGGAGCCGCGGCCTCGGATGCTCCATCCGCAGCGGTCACCGTGGGCGTTGGCGCCGCGGCATTGTGCTCACCGGTTTCGCTCCAGCGCGACTCGGCCACCACTGCGGTGCGGCCCTGCGTCTCATACGTGGTGGACACGGTGACGACGTCACCGTTGCGATACCCCATGACCTTGGTGGTGGCGAGGCCCATGGGCGTCAGATCGGCACACGTCCATCCCGCCTGCCGCAGTTCGGAGACCTCCGCGTCGCTGAGTTCCACTCCGGCCACCGTGAAGTCCTCGGCCGACTCTGCCAAGACGTTGTTGGTCTTTCCCCCTGCGTGCCAGGCAGCCAACAGGACGGAGACGAACGCGATGAGGGTGAACAGGGAACCGAGGACCGGTACGGAGTTGGACATCAGGCGTCTGGGGCGCGTGACCAGGTCGTTCGGGGCGGTGTCCACACCGGCGTCCACCAGGGAGGACAGCACCTCATCCGGGCGCGTGGACGTGCGACGAAGCCTGCGTCTGGCCTGAACCACCTGGTCTCGGCACCGAGCGCAGCGCTGCAGATGCACCTCCATCACCGCGCACTTGCGCCCGCGCATACGACCGCGGACATAGTCGTCGATCCATTCGTCCTGATGCATCAGGCCGCCGCGCATCAAGGGCATCATCATCGGCTCTCACCCAACACCGGCAGCACGGTCATGGGCGGCAGGGAAGAAGGCTGCTGCCCTCGCGGAGCCCGGTGCGGCAATGCTTCTCGCAGCAAGGTCCGGCCACGATGAATCCGGGATCGAACCGTTCCCAACTTACAGCCGAGGATCTCCGCCACCTCCTGGTAACTGAGACCCTCGAGGTCACACAGCACTACAGCGGCACGGTAGTCCGGGGGAAGCGCCGCGAGCGCCTTGGCCACGTCGACATCCAGATGCGCGCGTTCATAGCTGGCCTCGGGGCCCTCGGAGACCGCGGCGGCTTGCTCCTCTGCACCTTCTGCGAAGGGGTCGATGCGCAGCCGGGAGCGGCGTCTGGCTTGATCCAGGAAAATATTCGTGGTGATTCTGCGCACCCAGGCGTGAACGGATCCTGGCCCGTTGTAGGTGAAACCGGGCAGCGCTCTCAACGCCCTGACATAGGCTTCCTGGACCAGATCCTCCGCGTCAGCCCGGTGTCCGGTGAGTCGCTGAGCCAAACGCATCAACTCGGGGCCGAAGGCAACCGTGAGACCCTCGGGGGTGAGGGGGGAGGACTGAGACTGATGCACGTGTTCCATTTTGGGGCGTTACCCTGAAAACAGCCTGATGGCGGCCTGCGTCCTTTCGATGCACACACCTCCCCGTTCCGACCATGAGAGTCCAAGCATGAGCGCGTACAAACACAGCAGCTGGTCCTACGCCGAGGCATTGAGCGAGGAGGATGAGATCCTCAGCCGCGCCCGCTCCCGTGGGCATGAGCTCGGTGTCACGCCCGTCTCCGCAGCCACCGGCTCTCTGCTCACGGTGATGGCCGCGATGCGCCCCGCCCGCACAGCGGTGGAGATCGGTTCCGGCGTGGGTGTCTCCGGCGTGTCGCTGCTACGAGGCATGGCCCCGGACGGAATCCTGACCACCGTGGAGAAGGACACCGAGATCCTCGGTGCGGCCCGCACCACCTACGCAGAGGCGGGTTTCCCCACCTACCGCACCCGTACCATCAACGGTCGCAGCCAAGACGTACTCCCCCGCCTTGCCGACGCCGCCTACGACCTCGTGTTCGTGGATGGTTCCAGGCGGCGCATGGCCACCGACGTGGAGGAAGCCGGCCGGCTCCTACGACCCGGCGGATTGCTCTTCATCAATGACATCCTGGACGACGATCAGGTGCCCCAACCCGCCGTGCGACGGCCGTCGACGCTGGCTGCTCGTCAGACTCAGCGTTGGGTCCGTGACGAGGACCGCTTCGACTGGGTGGTGCTTCCTACCGGCACCGGCGTGATGCTCGGGGTCCTGCGTCGTCCTCGCTGAGCCGCCCCAGTTCACCGACGCTCGGACGCGGACAAGCCCCGGACCTGCAGGTCCGGGGCTTGTGCGGTCTTCGACTGACTGGCGTGGATGTGACGCCGAGACGTCACATCCTTGAGTTCACTCCGTGACGCCGACCAGGGCCTCACGCAGGGCGTTGGCCTCGTCGTCATTGATCTCCAGCACCAGGCGACCGCCGCCGTCGATCGGCACCCGCATGATCAGGCTGCGACCCTCCTTGGCGACCTCCAGGGGGCCGTCGCCCGTACGCGGTTTCATGGCAGCCATTTGGGTGCTCCTTCATGGTTCGATATCCGCGGCCTCGGATGACTGTGGGCCCATGTTCAGGCCCGGGTGGTTGACCGCGCGAGCGCATCGAGGAATCGACACTCTCGAGCCCCATTATTCCGAATTCCTGCCCGTGCTGCCAATCACACGCCTTCCGCGCGTCAGAACTCGACTTGACCAGACATGACGGTGTGAGGCCTTCGTCAGGAGTTTTCCGGGTTTTCGGGCCCATGATCAGTGGACCTTGATTCATGACTCGCCTCGACCCCGGGGACGGCTCGAGGCACGGATCGGGCCACTTCCAATTCATCGTTGAGTCGTTCGATCTCCGCGCTCAGCCCATTGAGGAGCTGGTCCACCTGATCGCATCGATACCCTCGCAGGCCCACCGACAAACGCACTGCATCAACATCAGCACCGCGGGGGTGTTCCGGCAACAGCACCGGAGGCAGAACGGGATCGGGTTCTGCCAGCCCTACCAGCGGGTTGTCCGTGATGGGATTCGACGTCGAGTCGGTACGCGGCCGGGGACGTGCAAGCAACACGGCCACCACGGCGACAGCGGCCAGCGCAAGGAAGAGGATCAGGTATCTCATCTGGCTTCGCTCTCATCGCGCTTCGTCACATGGGCCACGGCGGCGGCCGGATCATCCGTGACGAACGGACGCACCACGTCGGCCTCGTCGATGGTGCCTGCAGCGAGTGGGACGTTGCGCAACCAATCCATGAGTGGCCGCCAGAAGTCGGTGCCGAGCAGGGCGATCGGATAATCGTGAGCCTTGCCGGTCTGGACCAAGGTCATGATCTCGAAGAGTTCGTCCAGGGTGCCGAGGCCACCCGGGCAGAACACCGCACCCGATGAGTACTTCACGAAGGACACCTTGCGCGTGAAGAAGTAGTGGAAGGGCACGGCTTGGGTCACGTGCTCATTGAAACCGTCCTCGAAGGGGAGCTGGATGCCCAGCCCCACCGAGGCACCGTTGCCCTCCAGCGCTCCTTGATTGGCCCCGTGCATGGTGCCGGGCCCCCCGCCGGTGATGACCGCATACCCGCTCTCCGCCAGGCCGCGACCCACCTCGTGGGCCAGCCGATGAGCGGGCGTCCCCTCCCCCAAGCGCGCGGAGCCGAACACGGCGATCGCCGGCCCCAGGTCGGCCAGGGCGTCGAAGGAGTTCACGAACTCCCCTTGGATCCGAAGCACTCGCCAAGCTTCGACGCCCTTGGACACCTCGGCTGACGACGCCAGGAAATCCTGGTCGAACCGAGTGGTCGCTCCGGTCCACGGGGGTTCCGTTCGCTGCGCTGCATGGGGAGGCTTCTGGGACATGGTCACCAGCGTATCGGCCCTGATCGACTCGTCCCTGACCTGGCCGCTGGTGGTGACGATTGAGTAACTTCGTTTGAGAGCGCCCTTTCATGTCATCAACAGGCAACACGGCATGCATTAGGATTCCAACCATGACCACAGCACCTGAGACCGACGTCACAGCTCAGACGGCCATCGTCTCCCTCACCGGCGTCAACAAGCACTATGGCGAACTCCACGTGCTCCAGGACATCAATCTGCAAGTCACCAAAGGTGAAGTCGTGGTGGTCCTGGGCCCGTCAGGGTCCGGTAAGTCCACCTTGTGCCGCTCCATCAACCGCTTGGAAACCATCGATGACGGTCGGATCCTCATCGATGGTGACAAGCTCCCTGAAGAGGGCAAGGGTCTGGCCAAGCTCCGCGCAGAGGTCGGCATGGTGTTCCAGTCGTTCAATCTCTTCGCCAACAAGACCATCCTTCAGAATGTGACTCTGGGCCCCATCAAGGTCCTGGGTAAGCCCAAGGCCCAGGCGGAGCAGGAGGCCCTGGACCTCCTCAAGCGCGTGGGCGTCGAGAATCAGCGGGACAAGCTCCCCTCCCAGCTCTCCGGCGGCCAGCAGCAGCGTGTCGCCATCGCCCGCGCGTTGGCCATGAAGCCCAAGGTCATGCTCTTCGACGAGCCCACCTCGGCACTCGACCCCGAGATGATCAACGAGGTCCTGGACACCATGGTGGAACTGGCCCGCGAAGGCATGACCATGATCGTGGTGACCCACGAGATGGGATTCGCCTGCAAGGCTGCAGACCGCATCGTGTTCATGGCCGACGGTGCCATCGTGGAAGAGGCCACGCCCGAGGAGTTCTTCACGAACCCTCGGTCGGATCGCGCCAAGGACTTCCTCTCCAAGCTCATCAATCACTAGACCTCCACTCGCACAAGTAAAGGATCCAACCCCATGAAGCTCTTCACCAAGCGTCGCGGCCTCGCTGCCGCCTCCATGGCAGCCGTGGCCGCGCTGGCCCTCACCGCCTGCGGTGGCGACAGCGATTCCGGCTCCGGCGGAGGTGGCGACACCGGCCTGAAGTACGACGTCGCCACCGACGTCTCCATCGACGGCTCCGACACCTTCGACAAGATCAAGAAGGACGGCAAGATCACCATCGGCGTCAAGGAGGACCAGCCCTCACTCGGTTACCTCGATGCGGCCACCAAGGAGCGTTCCGGCTTCGACATCGAGATCGCCCGTTGGATGGCGGCCTCCCTCGGTGTGAAGGAATCCGATATCAAGTACAAGTTGGTGGACTCGGCCCAGCGCGAGCAGGCCCTGCAGAACGGCACCGTGGACCTCTACGTCGGTACCTACTCCATCACCGACGAGCGCAAGGAGATGGTCGGCTTCGCCGGACCGTACTTCGTCACCGGCCAGTCGCTGCTGGTGAAGAAGGATTCCAAGGCCAAGAGCATCGAGGACCTGGGCGGGAAGAAGATCTGCTCCATCACCGGCTCCACCCCGCTGCAGAACCTGAAGAAGAAGTACACGGACATCGAGACCGTGGAGATGGACAAGTACTCCGTCTGTGTCGATGCTCTCAAGAACGACAAGGTGGACGCCGTGACCACCGATGAGGCCATCCTGCTTGGCTACGCCGCAGAGGACCCGGACAACCTCAAGACCATCGGAGAACAGTTCACCGAGGAGCGCTACGGCATCGGGCTCCCCAAGGGTGACACCGCACTGTGCGAGGCACTGACCACCACCCTCAAGGACGGCGGCGATACCTGGACCGAGATCTTCGACGCGACCCTCGGCAAGTCCGGAGCCAAGGTGGAGCAGCCCGAGCCTGACGCCTGCTCCTGATCAGTAGTATCCCTCGGCACGTGGTGGGGGAAGGGTTCCCCCTTCCCCCACCACAGCCATTCACGCGCACGATTTGAAGGAGCATGGACATGCTGTCCCAGTTCTGGCACGTCCTCGTCGACAACCTGGACGTGTTCATCGATGGGTTCCTGATGACCCTGCGGTTGTTCGCGATCTCCGGTCTCGGGGCTTTGGTCCTCGGTGGGATCATCGGTTCCATGAGGGTTTCCCCGGTCCCGATCATGCGGGGCGTCGGCACCTTCTATGTGAACGCGGTCCGCAATACCCCATTGACGTTGATTCTGCTGTTCTTCGCCGTGGGCTACCCCAAGCTTTCGCTACCGAACCTCGATTACTGGGTCCTGGCGACGGTGGGCCTCACGCTCTACACCGCAAGTTATGTCGCGGAGACCGTGCGCTCCGGCATCAACACGGTGCCGATCGGGCAGGCGGAGGCGGCCCGCGCCATCGGCCTGACGTTCGGTCAGACCCTGACACAGGTGATCCTGCCCCAGGCGTTCCGCGCCGTGATCCCCCCTCTGTTCAGTGTGCTCATCGCCTTGCTGAAGAACACCACTGTCGCCTCCGCCTTCAGCGTGGTGGAGGCTGGCGCCATCCGGTCCTACCTGTCCGAACGCGGTGAGCCGGCCATGATGGTGCTCATCTGGGTGGCCCTGATCTTCGTGGTCCTTGTCCTGGTGCTTTCCGCCCTGCAGCGCTATCTCGAGAACAAGTGGAAGGTGGCGTGATGGCGGCCTCTGTCCTATTCGATGCTCCCGGCCCCAAGGCCAAGGTCCGCAACAAGATCTTGGCGGTCCTGACAGTGGTGGTGGTCCTCGGGATCATCGCCTACCTGGTCTACGAGTTGCAGCGCTCCGGGCAATTCGAGGCCCGGAAGTGGGAGTTCCTGAACTTCCCGCTGATCTGGGATCAGATCATCGACGGGCTCCTCGCCACTTTGAAGGGCTTCGCTCTGGCCGCGGTCGGATCCCTGGTGGTGGGCTTCCTGCTCGCCATCGGTCGGCTCTCCGACCATGCCTGGGTCCGCTGGATCTTCACCGTGATCGTGGAACTGTTCCGGGCCATCCCGGTGCTGATCCTGATGATGATGCTCTTCTATGGTCTGCCGAGTGTCGGCGTCTCCGTCTCCCCGTTCACCGCGGTGGTGGTTGCGCTGATCGCCTACAACGGTTCCGTCCTGGCCGAGGTCTTCCGCGCCGGTGTCGCGTCCCTGCCTAAGGGCCAGTCCGAGGCCGCCTACGCCGTGGGTCTACGCAAGACCCAGGTCATGACCTCGATCCTGCTCCCCCAGGCAGTCAAGGCCATGCTGCCGATGATCATCGCGCAGTTGGTTGTGGCCTTGAAGGACACGGCGCTGGGCTACGCGATCACGTATCCGGAGCTGTTGGCGGTCGTGAAGCTGCTCGGCAACCAGTCCCGCTTCGACTTCCCGCTGATCCCCGCGGCCATCGTGGGCGCGGTCATCTACATCGGGATGTGCCTGATTCTCTCCGGCATCGCGAAGTACGCCGAGTACCGGATCAACCGCTCCCCCTCGGTGGCCAAGGCCAAGGCGAAGCTGGACACGGCGGGTGGAGCGGCATTGCCCAAGCCCTGAGCCCATCAACCGCTATGAACGCGAGGAGCCCCAGTCGGCTGACTGGGGCTCCTCGCTTTTGCGACTGGATACGTGATGCGTAGCCCGTTCTATGGTTTATGCCCGGATCCGCAATCTGCGACCGTCCACCGACGGCCGCAATCCTCTCGAACGGCCGCAAATGGAGCTTCGAGCCGTATTACACCCCCAGTTCCCACCCCAACTCGACTCAGCTCAGCCAGCGGGTCAGGGCCGCCAGGCACTCGTCGATGGCCTGCCGCGTGACGTGCTCGTTGTCCGAGTGGGCCAGCAACGCATCGCCCGGACCGAAGTTCACGGCAGGCACGCCGAGCTCGGAGAAGCGAGCAACGTCCGTCCACCCGTACTTCGGCATCACCTCGGCCTGGCCCCCACCGGGACCGGCCACGGCCACGAACTCGGCTGCCACCTGCCGGTCCAACCCCGGACGCGCACCCGCGGCCGCGTCGGTGCGCACCACGGAGAACCCCTCAAGCAGTGAGCGCACGTAGGCCTCGGCCTGCTCCACCGACCGGGACGGGGCAAATCGATAGTTGACCTCCACCTCGCAGTGATCGGGGATGACGTTGCCCGCCACCCCACCCGAGATCCGAACGGCATTCAGCGACTCCCGGAAGGCCAAACCCTCGACGTCCACCGTCTCAGGTGAGTGCTCCGCCAGCCGGCCCAGGATCGGTGCCGCCGCGTGGATTGCGTTGGACCCCATCCACGCTCGTGCGGAGTGCGCGGCCTTGCCTGTCGTGGTGACGCGAAAACGCATGGTCCCGTTGCAGCCGCCCTCCACACCGCCGTTGGTAGGCTCCAGCAGGATCGCGAACACGGCATCCGTCAGCAGCTCGGTGTGGTTACGCGCCAGTCGGCCCAGCCCGGACAGTGAGGCCTCGACCTCCTCGTGGTCGTAGAACACATACGTGACGTCCTTGGTGGGCTCCACCAGTGAGGCCGCGAGCTTCAGCTGCACGGCCACCCCGCCCTTCATGTCGGTGGTTCCGCGGCCGTACAGGACGTCTCCGTCCCAGGAAGAGGGCACGGTCCCGCGAGACCCCGGCGTACGAGGCAACGGGACGGTATCCAGGTGCCCCGCCAGCACCACGCGCTCGGAACGTCCGAGCGAGGTGCGCGCGAGGATCGCGTCGCCGTCGCGCACCACGGACAGGTGGGGCAAGGCCGCCAAGGCGGCCTCCACGGCGTCGGCCAGCGGCGTTTCGTCTCCGGATACGGAGGCGATGTCGATCAGCGCGGCCGTGAGGTCGGCGACGGGCAGGGAGAGATCCAACGTAGGCGTCATGTCACAAGAGCTTAATCGCGTGGGCCGCGATCTTAGGATGGATGACATGTCTGCAGATACACCCCGCGTCGCCTCCGGCCACGGAGTCGCAACCATTCATTCATCCGGTTCCACGCTCGATACGTGGTTCCCCAAGCCCGTCCTCGCCCCGCTGAGCGACGACGAGCGCTCCGCCGCGATCCGTGCCTCCCTCGACGCCCTGACGGGCGAGGACGAGGCGCGCGGCACCCGCCGCGAGGTGGTCTCCGTCGAGTCCAAGCTCGACGAGCCACCCACCTCCACCGAGGACGTGTGGCTGCGGCTGCACCTGCTCTCCCACCGCTTGGTCAAACCCAACGAGGTCAACCTCGACGGCCAGTTCGGTTTCCTCGCCAACGTGGTGTGGACCTCCGAGGGCCCGTGTGCGGTCGAGGACTTCGAACTCACCCGTGCGCTCCTGCTCTCCCGCGGGACCCTGACGGTCTACGGCGTGGACAAGTTCCCCCGCATGGTTGACTACGTGGTGCCCAGCGGCGTCCGCATCGCCGACGCCGACCGCGTTCGCCTGGGCGCCCACCTGGCCTCCGGCACCACCGTGATGCACGAGGGCTTCGTGAACTTCAACGCCGGCACTCTGGGCACCTCCATGGTGGAGGGCCGCATCTCCGCCTCCGTGGTGGTCGGCGACGGTACGGACGTGGGCGGCGGCGCCTCCATCATGGGGACGCTCTCCGGCGGCGGCAAGGAGCGCATTCGCCTGGGTGAGCGCGTGCTGCTCGGCGCCAACTCCGGCATCGGGATCTCGCTGGGCGACGACTGCGTGGTGGAGGCCGGCCTCTACGTCACGGCGGGCACCCGCGTCACGGTCCGAGCCGAGGACGGCGACCACCAGGTGAAGGCCCTTGACCTCTCCGGCAAGTCCAACCTGCTCTTCCGCCGCAATTCCACCTCCGGCGCCGTCGAGGCACTCCCCCGCGCCACAGGTTCGGTGGAGCTCAACGACATCCTGCACGCCAACTAGGCGGCAAGCACAAAGGTGCCCGACGAGACCAACTCGAGTTGGTCTCGTCGGGCACCTTTCGTTGTGCACCGAACGCGGCTGCGCCGCGTGGCTCAGGCCTGCGGGTAGTCCCGCGACTCGTAGCCGGTGTAGAGCTGGCGGGGGCGTCCGATCTTGCGCTCGGGATCCAGCATCATCTCGCGCCACTGGGCGATCCAGCCCGGGAGGCGACCGATGGCGAAGAGGACTGTGAACATCTTCTCGGGGAAGCCCATGGCCTTGTAGATCAAGCCGGTGTAGAAGTCCACGTTGGGGTAGAGCTTGCGTTGGATGAAGTACTCATCGTTGAGCGCCGTCTCCTCGAGCGTCATGGCGATGTCGAGCAGCTCGTTGGCGCCCTGCTTGGCCAGGATGTCGTGAGCGGTCTGCTTGATGATCTTGGCGCGAGGGTCGTAGTTCTTGTAGACCCGGTGGCCGAAGCCCATCAGACGGACGCCGTCCTCCTTGTTCTTCACCTTCTGCATGAAGTCCGCAGGGGAGGTCCCGGAGGCCTGGATGCCGCGCAGCATCTTCAGAACGGCCTCGTTGGCGCCGCCATGGGCCGGTCCGAAGAGGGCATTGATGCCTGCGGAGACGGAGGCGAAGAGGTTCGCATCGGAGGAACCAACCAGGCGCACGGTGGAGGTGGAGCAGTTCTGCTCGTGGTCGGCGTGCAGGATGAGCAGCAGGTCGAGGGCCTTGACCATGTCAGGGTCCAGCTCGTACGGCTCGGTCGGCATGCCGAAGGCCAGGCGCAGGAAGTTCTCCACGAGGTTCATGGAGTTGTCCGGGTAGAGCAGGGCCTGGCCCATGGACTTCTTGTGTGCATAGGCCGCGATGACGGGGACCTTGGCCATCAGCCGTAGGGTGGAGAGTTCCACCTGCTCGGGATCGAACGGGTCCAGGGAGTCCTGGTACCAGGTGGAGAGCGCGGACACGGCGGAGGAGAGCACCGGCATGGGGTGCGCGTCGCGCGGGAAGGCCCCGAAGAACCCCTTGAGTTCCTCGTGCAGCAGCGTATGACGGCGGATCTTGTGGTCGAACTCCTCCAACTGCGAAGGAGTGGGGAGCTCACCGTAGATCAGCAGGTAGCTGACCTCGAGGTAAGAGGAGTTGGCGGCGAGCTGTTCGATCGGATACCCGCGGTAGCGGAGGATTCCGGCGTCGCCGTCGATGTAGGTGATGGCCGATTTGGTGGCGGCCGTGTTCATGAAACCGGGATCGTAGGTGACGTTCCCGGTGGTCTTGAGCAGAGGGGCGATGCCGAAACCGTTGTTACCTTCGACAGCGTCCACCACGGGCAGGTCAAGACCTGCGCCCGCGAACTCAAGGCGTGCGTTCGCTTCAGTCATGGATCATGTTCTCCTCAAAGGAGGGATAAGGGTGCTGTGGGACGTCCCACGTCGCCACCTAATCTATCGTGCCGACGGCCCGCATCCGAAACCGTCGGCGCACTACGGAACATTCCGTCGCATGTCAATGTGCCCCGCAGCCCGGAAAACCGCCGGTCCTTGCGGGGATCGGCCTCAGGCCGTGAGCCGTTCAGCAGCAGCGGCAATGCGTTCATCACTGGCGGTGATAGCGATACGCACGTGGAACTTGCCCGCCTCGCCGTAGAAGGCGCCCGGCCCGGCGACGATGCCACGCTCCGCCAGCCACCCGATGCTCTCCCAGCAGTTCTCGTTGCGGGTGACCCAGAGGTAAAGACCGGCCTCCGAGGAATCCACCCGGAATCCTGCAGACTCAAGGGCCGGCAGGATGGCCTCACGGCGGGCCCTGTAACGGTCCTTCTGCTCCACGACATGAGCATGGTCCCCGAGCGCGGCAACCATGGCGGCCTGAACCGGCGCGGGGACGATCATGCCTGCATGCTTACGCGAATTGACCAGGTCGGGGAAGAGGTCCGGCGCCCCCGCCAGGAACGCCGCCCGGTAACCTGCCAGATTGGACTGCTTGGACAGGGAGTACGCGGCCAGGAGACCTGTGAGGTCGCCACCGGATACCTCGTCCGAGAGGACCGACGGGATGATGGCGTCGCCGTCCCAGTCGCCCCAGCCCAGTTCCGCATAGCATTCGTCCGATGCGACAACGGCGCCGAGTTCGCGGGCCTGGTCAACCCTGGCCTTCAAGGAGTCCACGTCAAGGACGGAACCGGTGGGGTTGCCCGGGGAGTTCAGCCACACGAGCTTCACCCGGTCGCGGTCCTCCGCCTCGAGTTCGCCAAGGGAGTCCGCAGCGATGGCCTTGGCGCCCACGAGCCGGGCACCGATGTCATAGGTGGGGTAAGCCACGCGAGGCCGCACCACGACGTCGCCCTCGCCCAGGCCGAGCAGGAGCGGCAACCAGGCCACGAGCTCCTTCGAACCAACTGTGGGCATCACGTGATCGGTCGCCAAGTGCGTGGTGGCTCGGCGGTCACGGAACCAGTCCACGATGGCCTGGCGCACCGCGGGGCTGCCGTGGGTGGTGGGGTAACCGTGGGCGTCAGCTGCTCGGGCCAGAGCATCCTGGATCAGTTGCGGCGTGGGATCCACCGGGGTGCCGATGGACAGATCGACGGTGCCCCCTGGGTGCTCAGCGGCGCGAGCACGGTAAGGAGCCAGTGTTTCCCATGGGTAATCGGGCAGCTTCAAGACCATGTGCCCGAGCCTAGCGCCGCGGGCCTCTGGTCAGGGAATATCAAGCGATCTGTGTCGGAAGGGCTGCGACGAAGGCTTAGTAGGTGCACTAGGCTCCCACACTCTCATCACCGCCAAGCGAACCGATCTCATCGAAGAACTCGACGTTGGCTTTGTAGTAATCCGCCCACTCGTCTGGCAGATCGTCCTCGTAATAGATGGCCTCGACCGGGCACACGGGCTCGCAGGCACCACAATCGACGCATTCGTCGGGGTGGATGTAGAGGGTACGCTCACCTTCGTAGATGCAGTCGACGGGGCACTCGTCGATGCAGGCCTTGTCCTTCACGTCCACGCACGGCTGCGCGATGATGTAGGTCACTACTTCCCTCTTCCACACTTCTCTTCTCCGGCCCGTCCCGATCGGAGACGGCACACACGGATCAAGGTCATGAGTCTAGTCCGCCGCGCGCTTCCAAGACAGTGAGGTGAGGCTATCCAGGACAGGCCCCGTAGGGTGGAGTTATGGCCGATTTCTTCGATTCCGTTCCTCTGGGAACCCGGGTCGTGGTGCGCTACAGGCTCAGCAATCCGGGCGCTACAGCCGGGCCAGGCTTGAGCGACGCCCTCGGGGAGCTGATCGCGGTAGAATCCGTCCACGGATCCCGCCGGGTGACGATTCTCACGCGTCGAGGTGAGGTGTCCATCCCCACCGCTTCCATCACCCACGCCAAACCGGTACCGCCACGCCGGCCGGACCGGGAACGATCCGGAAGGACAGCCGACCGAAAGGAAACCTAAGTGATTTGAAGGCACCAATCACTTATGCTTGGTTGCCATGAGCACAGAGGACTCCACCCCGCAGGCTGACACCTCCACAGGGCTCCCACCTGCGGTCATGCAGGCCAGGGCCAGGGCGCTATCATCCCCCATCCGGCTGCGAATCCTGAGACTCTGCCTCCACCAGCCGCGCACCAACAAGGAGATTGCTGACGCGCTGGACATGAACCCCGCCACCACTCTCCACCACGTCAGGACGCTCGTGAACACCGGATTCATCGAACCCGGTGAGGTCCGGCGCGGCAAGCGCGGAGCCAAGGAGGTTCCCTATGCCTCCACGCACCTGTCCTGGCGCACTCCGTTGCCTGACGCCTCTCCCATCCTGGTGGAGACCTTCCTGCAGGAGATCGATGGGCTCTCCCCCGACGAGATCCAGGTGATGCGCGTTGGCCTCAAGCTCACGGAGGAACACCAACGCGAACTCACGGAACGCCTCCGCGGCGTCCTGGAGGAGTTCATGGCCAAGGAGGACCCCGCTGGGACCCCCACCTCGCTCTTCATCGCCCATCACCTTGACAAGGTCGGAATGCCCGAGGAACTCCCTGGCGACGCCTGCGCGTGAGGCGTCACCGACCGTCGGGCAGGAGAACCGTCAGCGGCGCGGTGGACGCGCGGGCGCAACCCGCGCGGTGAGCAGCAAAGCGGCGATGGTTGCGACGACCGTCCCGGCCATCAGCACCAGGGAGGACCAGGCCGCGCCGGGTGCCACCTTGAAGGCTGCCGAACTCAGCGGCGGCATGAACGTGTCCTGACCGCCCAACGACACCACAGAAAGCAGTCCGAACGCGACGAGTCCGACCAGCCCCGGCGCCCAACGCACTCGCGTCGACAGGCCCCACCACCAGGCTCCACCGAAGATCGTGGCCACACCGAGCAGGGCACCCCACGGCAGCACCACGGAGCTGTCCAGGACCGTGGACCAGCCCTGCCACAGCAGGGCCACCACACCCGTGATCAGTCCGATGACCACGGAGACGACAACCGCGACCCACCCCCGCACCTCATGGGTGCCGGAGTGGGTCGCGGTGGCCTGCGAGCGGCTCGTATCAGGAACGCGCACGCGAACGGGCAGCCTTGGCACGCTCGTTGGAGTTCAGGATGACCTTACGGATGCGAATGGCCTCCGGGGTCACCTCGACGCACTCGTCCTCGCGCGCGAACTCCAGGGACTCCTCCAGGGTCAGCTTGCGCGGCGGCGTCAGGCCCTCGAAGTTATCGGCAGACGCCGAACGCATGTTGGTCAGCTTCTTCTCCTTGGTGACGTTGACCTCCATGTCATCCGCACGGGAGTTCTCACCGACGATCATACCCTCGTAGACCTCTTCGGTGGGCTGCACGAAGAAGGAGCAACGCTCCTGCAGGTTGATCATGGCGAACGGCGTGGTGACGCCCGCGCGGTCGGAGATGATGGAGCCGTTGATGCGGTACTCGATCTCGCCGGCCCAGGGCTCGTAGCCTGCCGCGATGGAGGAGGCGATACCGGCGCCACGCGTCTCCGTCAGGAACTTGGTACGGAAGCCGATGAGGCCACGAGCGGGAACCGTGAACTGCATGCGGATCCAGCCGGTGCCGTTGTTGGTCATCTCCGTCATGCGGCCCTTACGGGCGGCCATGAGCTGGGTGATGGCGCCGAGGTACTCGTCAGGAGTATCGATGGTCATCTCTTCCATGGGCTCGTGGACCTTGCCGTCCACGACCTTGGTGACGACCTGCGGCTTGCCGACGGTGAGCTCGAAGTTCTCGCGACGCATCTGCTCCACGAGGATGGCCAGAGCCAACTCGCCACGGCCCTGGACCTCCCAGGCGTCGGGACGCTCGGTGGGCAGCACCTTCAGGGAGACGTTACCGATCAGCTCGCGGTCCAGGCGGTCCTTGACCTGGCGGGCGGTGACCTTGGCGCCCTTGACGCGGCCGGCGGTGGGGGCCGTGTTGATTCCGATGGTCATGGAGATCGCGGGATCGTCAACGGTGATCAACGGGAGCGGCTTGGGGTTGTCGAGGTCGGTCAGGGTGTCGCCGATCATGATGTCTGCGATGCCTGCCACGGCGACGATGTCGCCGGCCTTGGCTTCCTCGGCGGGGACACGATCCAGGCCCTTGGTGGCCAGCAGTTCCGTGATCTTCACGGTCTGGATGGTGCCGTCGTGACGGGCCCAGGCAACCTGCTGCCCCTTCTTCAAGGTGCCGTTGTAGACGCGCAGCAGAGCCAGACGACCCAGGAACGGGGAGGCGTCCAGGTTGGTGACGTGTGCCTGCAGCACCTCGTCGGTGTCGTAGGTGGGGGCCGGGACGTGCTCCATGATGGCGGCGAACAGCGGCTCAAGGTCCTCGCTGTCCGGCAGGGCGCCGTCGGCGGGCTGGGTCTGGGAGGCGCGGCCGGCCTTACCGGAGGCGTAGACCACGGGGACGTCCAGCACGGAGTCCAGGTCCAGGTCCGGAACCTCGTCTGCCAGGTCGGAGGCCAGGCCCAACAACAGGTCCATGGAGTCGGAGACCACGCCGTCGATGCGGGCGTCGGGGCGGTCCGTCTTGTTGACCACGAGGATCACGGGGAGCTTGGCGGCCAGCGCCTTGCGCAGCACGAAGCGGGTCTGCGGCAGCGGGCCCTCGGACGCGTCCACCAGCAGCACCACGCCATCCACCATGGACAGTCCGCGCTCCACCTCGCCGCCGAAGTCGGCGTGACCGGGGGTGTCGATCACGTTGATGGTGACGTCCTTGCCCTCGGCGGAGGGGCCGGAGTAGAACACCGTGGTGTTCTTGGCGAGGATGGTGATGCCCTTCTCGCGTTCCAGTTCCCCGGAGTCCATGACGCGGTCCTCGGTCTCTCCGTGGGAGGAGAAAGCACCGGTCTGCTGCAGCATGGCGTCGACGAGCGTCGTCTTGCCGTGGTCGACGTGCGCCACGATGGCGACGTTGCGAAGGTCCTCGCGCGAGGCAATGGCCATGGAAGTTGTATCCAATCCTGTTGAAAAAGTACGCGCCGGTCGGCATCCGTCCTACAGACGGACGCAGGTACGTGAACTCACGGCGCCCATCCTTGATTCTACTCGCGTCCGGCCCGCGTGACGCGTGACCTCGATCTCGTGACCGAACACGCGGGAATCCGCTGGGGTGTTCGCCCGTTCCCTAGCGCTCTCAGACCAGCAACAGCGACACCAGCGCCAGCACGAACAGGACTCCACAGATGGACCAGTCGCGCTTGAGATAGGACTTCTCCACCTCACCGTTCATGCCGCGTCCGTTGGTGCCCTCGAGGCGACGGTCACGCTCCTCGAGGATGGCTCTGGGGAGCTCCGGCGTCTTGGGCTGGGACTCGTTGTAGGTCCCTGCCTGGGATCGTGCTGCGGCGTCACGGGAACGCTGACGCACACGCTGCATCGAGGACACCGGGGCCGACCACACCTTCACGGCCTCCCCGGAACGCGGTACCAGTTCGATGAAGAGGGTCTGTTTCACGTCACCGAGCCGGCGCCACGGGATGAACACCTGGACGATCACATTGCGACAGGTCACGCCCTCCGAACCGATGCTGAGTTTGGGGGTCACGAAGATCAGGGCGAGCAACCAGCACACGGCGGCGATCCACACGATGACGCTGAGGCCCATGCCCCAGTACCCGCGCCGCATGCAGTCCCAGGCCGCGAGCACCCCCACTGCGCCCACCAGCTCCACCCAGATCCACCCGGACTTCGCGGTGGTGAGGACGGTGTCCTTCTCGGTCGTCTCGGGGCGTGGGCCGTCGCCGGCAGCGTTCTCGGGCATGGAGTCGATTCTTCCAGATGAGGGGCAAGATGAGGGGCCGGATGAGAGGTAAGTACAGCGGTACCCGCATCCGACGCAGCGGACCCGGAACGGGGTCCCTGCGTCGG
>NZ_JALAGT010000153.1 GCF_022712295.1 Galactobacter sp. | reverse complement strand
CGGTAGTGGAGGATGTTGGCGTCGTTGGCGGCCAGTTCAAGTATCTATTTAGTTGTGAATGGTTTGTGTTTGTGTGAGTTGGGCACCAGCGGTGGGTTGGCCGAGTAGACGCGGTCCACGTCGGTGTAGATCTCGCAGACGTCTGCGGCCAGGGCTGCGGCCAACGCGACTGCGGGGGTGTCTGAACCTCCGCGGCCCATGGTGGTGATGTTGTTGTCCTCGCGGGACATGCCCTGGAATCCGGCGACGATGGCGACCATGCCGCGGTCCAGTGCCCGACGCACGCGGGACGGGGCAACCTCGACGATGCGGGCGCGACCATGGATGGCATCGGTGAACATGCCGGCCTGGGAACCGGTGAAGGAGACGGCGTTGCCGCCCTTGGATTCGATGGCCATGGCCAACAGCGCCATGGAGATGCGCTCACCGGACGAGAGCAGCATGTCCATCTCACGTGCGGGGCCTGCCTTGGTGACCTGGTCTGCCAGGTCCAGCAGCTCGTCGGTGGTGTCACCCATGGCGGAGACCACCACCACGACGTCGTTGCCGGCGTTGCGTGTTTCCAGGACGCGGGCGGCGACGCGGTTGATGCCCTCGGCGTCGGCGACGGAAGAACCGCCGAACTTCTGGACGATGAGGCTCATGAGTTCAAGGGCTCCCGCCACGTGAACTGGAACTGGACTGTGGCGCGCGAGCTCGATCGCAGCACACCGAACATGAGTCTATGCGGGTGCGAGGATCCCCCGGCGTTCTGTGACGGTCAGATTTCGTCGACGTCGACGTCGGGAAGTCGACGCCAGTATGCCGGTGATGCCCCGACGTCAGTCGGGGCATCACCGGCGCGTGACGGGGTGGCATCAGGCAAGTACCGCCGTCGGGCATTGATGCGCAGCTCAGGCGACGCGGGTTCCGACGCTGAGTCGTTTGGCCGGTGTGGTCAGCTTGCGGCGTCCCATGAGCACCACGAAACCGGTCAGGACCAGCTGCGCTCCGATGCCGATGGGCCACACCGGAGCCTGCCCTGCCAAGTCTGCGCTGGGCCGGATCTTGCCCTCCAAACAGACCACCTGAGCTTGCGGGCCGGCCTGCATCACCCTCACGCCGTAGCGGATCATGCTCAGAGGGGCATCGGCATATTCGGTGTCATCGCTGACCCAGTCGTCTTCGACGGAACGGACTGTGTGGATACCGGGGGCGCCGAGGTCGGCCACCAGCACCACGGGGTTGGCGGCGAGCAGCCACGTGAAGCTCTGAGTGGCCGGTGCCTTGTACGTGCTCACCTCGTCCGCGCAGTAGTACTCGTCCACGCCATCGGGCCAGTCTCCCTCTCCGTCCCATGACTCCTGGATGTGTTCCGCAGCAGGGGTGGGCAGCTGGTCGGATTCCCGGATCGTGGTGGTGATGGTGGCCGCCGCGATTCCGGTGGTGATCAGTGTGCCGATCCCCAGGAAGGCCACGAGCAGGTACGTGCTCAGGATGGCGAAGACGGGGCGGGAGGTCCAGGCGGAGACGCCCACTCCGATCCAGGTGAGGATAGCCAGCTCCAAGGCGACCGCCAGCAACATCAGCAGGCTCGGACCCCACCGCAGTCCGGGCTGGAACGCTGCGATGGCCAGCGACGGAACGGAGACCACCAGGAAGCTCAGGGATGAAACCCAGGCGGCCAACCACTTGCCGACCATGATCTGGCCAGGCGTCACGAGCGTGGACTGCACCACTGCGAGGGTGCCGCCGGAACGGTCGCCGCTGATGGAGTTCGCCGCGAAGGCCGGAGCCACGAGCGAGCCCAAGATCAGGACGGTGATCAGGACCAGTTCGAATTGAAGCTGACCATCTCCGGATTCGGGGTTGGAGAAGTCCAGTGAGGCCCCGACGCCGAGGGTGATGGCCAGGATGACCACGAACCAGACGCCGAGGATCCAATAGAAGCCGCGGCTGCGAAGGCGTTGTCGGAACTCCATGGAGAAGATGGTTCCCACGCCTGAGAACCAGGGAAGGCGTGTGGCCTTGTTCATCGCTGCTCCTCCGTCGTGGTGGCGGGGTTGGGGGCGTCGGTTGCGTCTGGCCCATGCCCGACGGGCGGGTGCCCGCCCTTGGTCCGGTAGGTTCCCTTGCTCCGGTGGGGGCCTACTGCACGCAGATAGGTTTCTTCGAGTGCGCCGGAGGCCGGCGCGAAGGTGACGATCGGGACGTCGGCCTCGATCAGGCTGCGCAGCAGCGCGGCCGCTGCAGCGTCGCTGTTCAAGGACACGGTCAGTGCCTCACGGCGGGTGTCGGGGTCCACACCATAGGTCATGCCGAGCGAAGTGAGCGCGGAACGCAGCGCCGCGGGGTCGAGGGCGCGAAGTGACCAGGTGCGGTCGGAGGCGTCGGCCTCCGTGAGGGATTGCTCGCGAACGGTTTTCCCGTCGCGGACTATCACCACGTGGTCGGAGAATTCGTCGAGTTCGCCGAGATCGTGGGAGGAGACGAGGACGGTGCGGCCCTCCTGCGCAAACCCACGCAAGAGGGAACGCAGGCGTAGCCGTGAATCAGGGTCAAGACCGGAGGCGGGCTCGTCGAGAATCAGGACCGAGGGATCGTGCACCAGCGCGCGGGCCAGCGACAATCTCTGCTGCTGGCCGCGGGAGAGCACCCGGGCGGGACGCTGCGCGAACTCTTGCAGCCCCACGAGTTCAAGGAGTTCCTGGGTTCGGGTCTGGGCGGCGCTGCGGTCCACGCCGTAGAGCCTGGCCACGGAGTTCAGGATCTCGGACGTGGTCAGGGTTTCCCAGACGCCCAGGGTGTCTGGCATCCATCCGAGTTCACGCCGGGCCGCGCGGGGATCGTTAGCGAGATTGACTCCGTTGATGCTGATGGATCCGGCGTCCGGCGCCAACAGGCCTGCCAGCATGAGCATGAGGGTGGTCTTGCCGGACCCGTTGGGGCCCACTAGGGCCGTGACGGCGCCGCGAGGGGCGGACAGGGTCATACCTGATACCGCGTGGACGGGGCCAAAGGATCGAGTGAGGTCGGTGGCAACGATGCCGCCTGGTGGGGAGGTCATACCTTGAATCTAGGAGTCAGCGCAGACTCATGGCGTCATGCCCTGGTATGAGTCGGAGCCCGAACCGGTATGACTTCCGGGAGTCCCGCCCCTCCGTCCTCCCGTTCGCGGCGTCCGGAACGCCGTCTGCTCAGCCCACCAGCGAGCGGCGTCCCTCGAAGGCTCGACCCAACGTGACCTCGTCGGCGTATTCCAGGTCGCCGCCCACGGGAAGGCCGGAGGCCAACCGGGTGACCGAGATCCCCAGAGTCTTGAGCGTCCGGGCCAGGTAGGTGGCCGTGGCCTCGCCCTCCAGGTTGGGGTCGGTGGCGATGATGATCTCCTGGATGCGCTCGTCCGAGAGTCGGGTTAGCAGCTCTCGGATGTGCAGCTGATCGGGACCGATGCCTGCCATCGGATTGATGGAGCCGCCCAGCACGTGGTACCTGCCGCGGTAGCTGCGGGTGCGCTCGATGACCATGATGTCCTTGGACTCCTCCACGACGCAGAGGACGGAGGGGTCGCGGCGCTCGTCCAGGCAGATGGGGCAGCGCTCGTTCTCGGTGATGTTGAAGCAGATCTCGCAGAAGTGGACCTTGGTCTTCACGTCCGTGATGGCCTGAGCCAGGCGTTCCATGTCAGCCGGGTCGGCCTCGAGGATGTGGAACGCGATGCGTTGGGCGGACTTGGGCCCTACGCCGGGCAGCCGCCCGAGTTCGTCCATGAGGTCCTGGACCGCGCCCTCGTACACGTCGTGTCCTCCTTCATGGGTCTTCGTTGCCGCGTTTCACGCGTTCGCGTTGATTCTACGAGGTGGGGCTGCCGCTTTGGTCGGGTTCCTCTGACAGCGTCGAGGTAGTCCCCGAATCAGCGGTGGTGCGTGATGGGCTGCCCGTTGCTGTCCAGCTCCTCGATGAGGGTCGCGTCCAGTAGCCGTTCGAAGGCCTGACGACCGAACGTCGTGGAGTTCTCCAGTTCCTCGTCATCGTCGCTCGGGACGAAATTCTCAGCATCCTCCATCGGCGCTGGGGCGGCATGAGGCGCGGCCTCCCACGGCTGCCGGCTGGACTTGGCCTGAGCCATGAGCCGTTGATAGCGGCTCAGTTTGCCGGTAGGCGCAGGCGGGGTGGCTTCTGTGCCCGACGGCGCGGAGGCACCTTCCGCGGTGTCCGCTGACCAGCCGTTGCGTGGGGGAGTGGCCCAGCCACGCGTGGCACCGGGGACCGGTGCAGCCGGAGCCTCTGCGCCCGACGGCGCGGACCCAGGTCTTGGTGCCGCCGGCGCCTCGGTCCTGGGCGCAGGCCCGGGCGCACCGGGGCGTGGAGCGGCCGGGACCTCGGGACGCGAAGCGGCGGGCACTTCGGGACGAGGAGCGGCGGGTGTGTCCGCACGCTGCACAGTGGGCTTGGGTGCTGCCGGGGACTCGTCTGCAGTCGGAGTGGTAGCTGCCGGGGACGGGGCCGAATCGGGCGCCGGGACCGTTGACGACGGAGCGGGCGAGGCGCTCTCGGAGTCCTGATGTGAGGTGGGAGCCTGACCGGCCGTAGGTTCCTGGCGTGAGGAACGGCTCGGAGCCAGGGCATAGGCCGGGTCCTCGGGCTCGGGACCATAGGAATCCTCGTCCCACGGCTCCTCCAGGTCCACGATCAGGCTCGGGTCGATGGGGCGCCCATGGAACGTGGGCCCGTTGGTCGCCGGCGCCTGGACCGGTGCGGGAGTGGGAACCGAGGCAGGGTTCGTCGGCGAAACTGTCGACTGCGCCGATTCTGGTGAGGACGCGGATTCGGCCGATGCCGCCGACACTCCGGAAGCCACCGAAGCCGCCGAAGCCGCTGATGTCGCCGACGGTGCGGACCCCGGAGAGGGCGCGGACGCCGGAGAAGGAGCCGAACCGGGTGAGGGCGCCGAACCGGGTGAGGGCGCCGAACCTCCGGACGGTGCAGAGGGGGCTGAACTGCCTGATGGCGCAGGGGTGTCCACGGCGGCGCGGGCGGGTGCCGTAGCCGTATCGGTTACAGGTGGTGCTGCCTGGGTCGGGGCGGCCGGGGCAGTCCGGCCTTCAGCTTTTGGGCCGGGTTCACCTCGTCCAGGGAAGGACCCTTGGCCTCCCTCGGTGACCTCGATCTGGGGGCTCACGCCCAGGACGTCCTGGATGCTGGAACGCACCAGATCCAGGGCGTCGGGCCGTGACCGGAAGGCCTTCATGGGACCCGGATGTGCAAACGCGAGAACCAGGGTCTGGCCGTCGAACCCTGCCACGGACACGTGCGGTTCCACCATGGACCACACGAATCGACGTGCGTTCTTCAGGTGGTCCATGATCTGCGGCCAGGCCCTGCGGAACATCTCCACGGAACCGGAGCCGCCCTCCGGATGCGGAACGTGCGCCTGCTCGGGTTGTTGCGGGCGTTCTGGCTGCTGCTGCGGCGCAGCCTGGGCAGCGGGCTGCCGCGGTGCCGGGCCAGGTGCCTGAGCCGCTGACGGAGCGACGCGCTGTTGGGCGGCGGGAGCAGACTGGGCGCTCTGCCGCGGCTCCTGCACGGCCCCCCATGTGTTCTGCGGCCCGGAGGACTGCGGAACTGTGGGTTGGGGTTCTGCCGCGTGAGGGCCAGGGGCGGCCGGGGAGGGCGACGACTGAGTACCCGCTTGTTGAGCTTCCGCTTCCTGGGCGGCAAGAACTTCGGGATCGTCCGCGGCGAGTTCCGCGGGCTCGAACTCATCGTCGTTGTCAGCGGCAGCGGCGAGTTCGTCCGCAGTGGGAACGAAATCCGCTACGACGCCGGACGCGCCGGAGCCGGCGTCGTGGTCTGGTTGAGGCGTGGGGCGCGCGGCCTCATGGTGTTCCGCCTCCGACCGCTGCGCAGCGGACGTCTCCGATGACCGGTTGGCCTCTTCCGCCAGACGACGGGCCTCGGCCTCGAGCGCGTCCAGATCCACGGGTCCCTCGGGGACCGGATCGTCGGTGGGGTGTGGCTTGGGCGGAGGCGTCGGTAGCGTCGACGCCGAGACCATGCCCGGCATGGACGGCAGGTTGGGGACCGACGGGCGCGGAGCCGCAGGGGCCTCCGTCGAGGGCGTGGGCGCAGCAGAGGCCGGAGCCACCGGCGAAGCCGACGCAGCCGCAGGCGACGGCGCGGCCGGTGCCTGGGTGCCACGAGACGGCGCTTCATGGGACTGCGCCTCAGCGGACTGCGGCGCACTCGTCTGAGGCGTAGTGGCGCTCTGCTCGCCGCGGGCGGCGCGCAAGGCCTGGCGTGCGGCCGCGGCACCGGTGGGGCCGGAGGTCCAACCCTGGCCACCGCTACCGGCCTGACCCGAACTTGCCGCGGGTGCCGCGGCGTCCCGAACGGGTGCCGGGGACGCGGCGTCGGGCAGTGCGGAACCGGCCTCCACTGGGGCCCCGCCGAAGCGGAGATTGCGTTCGATGCGGTCCACCCGCGAGGCGAGGCCGCGCTCGGTGTCGTCTGCGGAGGGCAGCAGAAGTCGCGCGCACAGTAGCTCCAGGTGTAGGCGCGGGCTGGTGGCGCCGGTCATTTCGGAGAGGGCGGCGTTGGTGACGTCTCCCCAACGTGAGAGTTCGGACGGGCCGAGTGGCGCGGCCTGAGCGGCCATGCGCTCCACCTGATCCTGCGGGACTCCGTGCAACACGGTGGCGGCGTCGGGGACGGCGCGCACCACGATCAGATCGCGGAAGCGTTCCAGGAGGTCCTCGACGAAGCGGCGCGGGTCCAGGCCGGACTGGATGACTCGATCCACGGCGCCGAACACCGTGGCGGCGTCACGCGCGGCGAGGGCGTCCACGACGTCGTCCAGGAGTTCTCCGTGTGTGTACCCCAGCAGCGAGACGGCCAGGTCGTAGGACATTCCCTCCTGGCCGGCGCCGGCCATGAGCTGGTCCAGGACGGAGAGGGTGTCGCGCACGGACCCACCACCGGCGCGGACCACGAGCGGCAACACGCCGGGTGCCACCTGCACGTGCTCCTCGTCGCAGAGCTTCTGCGCATAGGCGATCATGGGCTCCGGCGGGACCAGCCGGAACGGGTAGTGGTGCGTGCGGGAGCGGATGGTGCCGATGACCTTTTCCGGCTCGGTGGTCGCGAAGATGAACTTGATGTGTTCCGGCGGCTCCTCCACGATCTTCAGCAGGGCGTTGAAGCCGGCCGACGTGACCATGTGGGCCTCATCGATGATGAAGATCTTGTAGCGGTCGCGGGCGGGAGCGAAGGTGGCGCGCTCACGCAGGTCGCGTGCGTCGTCCACACCGCCGTGGGAGGCGGCATCGATCTCGATGACGTCGAGCGAACCGGGGCCGCCGGTGGCCAGATCCAAGCAGGACGGGCATTGTCCGCACGGCGTGGGCGTTGGGCCCTGCTCGCAGTTGAGACAACGGGCCAGGATGCGGGCGGAAGTGGTCTTGCCGCAGCCGCGCGGGCCGGAGAAGAGGTAGGCGTGATTGACGCGGTTCTTCTGCAGCGCAGTGCGCAGCGGGATCGTGACATGGTCCTGCCCGATGACGTCCTCGAAGGTGTCTGGACGGTAACGGCGATACAGGGCGGTAGTCACCGGACCAGCCTACCGATCTACGGCCCGGCCTGCAGACGGTGTGTGACCTGGCTGTGGATGACACGCCGACGTCACGGCGCGTGAATCCGGAGATTCTGCCCAGCCGAGCCACGGATCGATCAAGTGGATCCCGGTCGCTTCGAAGTCCTTGGTGTTCTGGTCGCCGGTGTCGCGCCGCCGACCTCGTGTCCGATCCTTCTCAGGCAGATGCCGAGCCCGACGTGTTGTTGAGCGTGTAGGCCGCTTGGAGGATCGAACGCACCTCGGCCTCTAGGCGGTGTCTAAGAGTCGGACAAGAAAGAACGGCGGTATCTGGCGGGAGGAAGCGGTGTAGGCGGAGCTTTGCAGGAGACTTAGGCGGAGGATTGCAGACACTCCAGGCGGAGGATTGCAGACACTCCAGGCGGAGCTTTGCAGGCTCTGACCAGGGCCCATATATAACTCGCGATGATGGAGCCATCACCAAGAACAACTTCCGCTGATGGACCCAGCTGGGCAGCATGGATGAGATCGGCGTCATTTCGACGCCACGCGCACCCCAGAACGTCAACGGAGACGACCATGCCCCCAGAATCCTCGCAGGCCACTCTTGCGCCGCCCTCACCCACCAAAAACAAGGGCGTGACCCGAGGTGGGGCCACCGAGTTCCGCGATGGCTGGAGCGTCCTGGTCTTCGCCACCCTCGGCGCGGCGCTGGGTTTCAGTAGCCTCGGCAACATCCTGGGCACCCTCGTGGTCCCGCTGCAGCAGGAATTCGGGTGGAGCCGCGGGGACATCACCTTGTCCTCGCTTGTCTCCTCCCTCGGCATGGCCATCGCCCTGCCCTTCATGGGCCGGCTCCTTGACCGCTTCGGCGTCAAGCCCGTCGCCTGGATCTCCATCCCCCTCTTCGCCGCGGTGCTGCTCACCCTGAGCCGCTTCGACGCGACGCTGCTCTGGTTCCTGACCCTGTATGCGCTCGCCGGAATCATCGGCGTCGGTACCTCTGCCGTGACCTACACCAAGGCCATCGTGGAACGTTTCCACGTCCGCCGTGGCCTGGCACTGGGCATCATGGCGATGGGCCTCGGCGGTTCCGCTCTGCTGATGCCCATGTTGATGGGCGTGGTCGTCAACGCCTTCGGCTGGCGCGGCGGCTACCTCACGGTGGGCCTGCTGGCCCTGACACCGCTGCTGGTCCTGCCCTTCGCTCGTTGGATGGTTCGCGGCAGAGTCCTGCCCGACGCCGACGGCGCGGCTCGCGCCGCCCCCGGCCATACGTCGTCGGGCACCTCGGTGAAGGTGCCTGCGGCACCTTTGCTCCCTGGCCCCACCGTGGGTGAGGTGGTGCGTGGCAAGGAGTTCTGGATGCTGTGCGCAGCCTTCTTCGTGCTGGGCTGGGCGCTGCTGACGCTGGTTCCGCACTTCGTCCCGATGCTGATCGACTCCGGTGTGAACCCTGTGCTTGCCGCGTCGTTGTCCTCTCTGGTGGGTGTGGGTACCGTGATCGGCCGGCCCCTGGTGGGCTGGGCCTTGGACCGATTCCGCCCCACCACCGTGGCCGTGCCGCTGTTCCTGGCCGCCGCGCTGGGCTGCCTGCTGCTGCTCTGGGGTGGCCCGTCACTGGCACCGGTGACCGCGATCCTGGTGGGACTCGGCTTCGGCGCCGAGATCGACCTCATGTCCTATCTGTCCTCGCGCTATCTGGGGCAGCGGGCCTTCGGGACGCTCTACAGCTTCGTGTACTCGTCCTTCATGGTTGGTTCCGCTCTGGGTCCCGTATGCGCCGGCTACCTGTTCGACGCCCAGGTCAGCTATTCCACGCCGTTGATCCTGGCTACCGGCTTCCTGGTGATCGGCTCCGTGATCCTGCTGGTCATGCCGAAGCCACCAGCCGCCATGTCCACACCCACACCTGCTCAGGAGGAGAATCACTGATCATGGACAAGACGTACTCGACCGCGGCGGAAGCCGTGGCGGACATTCCCTCTGGGGCGTCCCTGGCCGTGGGCGGCTTCGGGCTCTCCGGCAATCCCATTCAGCTGATCGACGCGGTGCTTGCATCGGGGCCCACCGACCTCTCCGTGGTCTCCAACAACTGCGGCGTGGACGGCTGGGGACTCGGCGTGCTGCTCAACGCGGGCCGCATCGCGAAGATCTCAGCCTCCTACGTGGGGGAGAACAAGGAGTTCGCCCGGCAGTACCTGGAGGGTGAACTCGAGGTGGAGCTGATGCCTCAGGGCACCCTCGCCGAGAAGCTGCGGGCCGGTGGTTCCGGGATCGCCGCGTTCTTCACGCGCACCGGCACCGGGACGCAGGTGGCTCTGGGTGGTTTGCCGCAGAGGTATGACTCAGAGGGAAACGTCGTGAAGGCCTCCGAACCCAAGGAAGTGCGTAGTTTTGCGTTGGGCGGGGAAGAACACGACTACGTGCTGGAGGAATCCATCGTCACCGACTACGCGCTGGTTCATGCCGCCGTGGGTGACCGTCACGGCAACCTGGTCTTCAATGAGGCTGCCCGGCAGTTCTCTCCGGCAGCGGCGATGGCGGGCAAGGTCTGTATCGCCCAGGTGGAGAAGCTCGTGGAACCGGGAGAGATCGACCCGGATGACGTGCACCTGCCTGGCGTCTTCGTCCACCGCATCATCGAGGTGGGTACGGATATCGAGAAGCGGATCGAGAAGCGCACCGTCCGGGTTCGCGAAACGGGCGACGGACCGGCGGACGCCGGCCACGCGTCGTCGGGCACTGCGGACGGCACTGCGAAGAAGGAGGCCTGAGATGAGCTGGAATCGTGATCAGATGGCCGCCCGCGCGGCGCTTGAACTGAACAACGGCGAATACGTGAACCTCGGGATCGGGCTGCCGACCAAGGTGCCGAACTTCCTGCCGGAGGGCCGCACCGTGGTGCTGCAGTCGGAGAACGGCATCCTCGGTGTAGGTCCGTATCCGTACGAGGAGGACGTGGATCCTGACCTCATCAACGCGGGCAAGGAGACGGTCACTGTGCTCCCGGGCGCGAGCTTCTTCGATTCGTCGCTGTCCTTCGGGATGATCCGCGGCGGCAAGATCGACGCCGCGATCCTGGGCGGCATGCAGGTCTCCGCAACCGGGGACCTGGCCAACTGGATGATCCCCGGCAAGATGGTGAAGGGGCCGGGTGGTGCCATGGACCTGGTGCACGGAGCCGGGCGGGTGATCGTGCTGATGGAGCACGTGGCCAAGGACGGCTCGCCCAAGATCCTGCCGGAGTGCACGCTGCCACTGACCGGTGCGGGGGTGGTGAATCGGATCATCACGGACCTGGCGGTCATCGACGTGACGCCGGAGGGCCTGAAACTCGTGGAGGTGGCGCCCGGCGTCACCGAGGACCACGTGCGGGAGGCCACGGCCGCGCCGCTTCTCTAAGTGTGCGTACCGGCTGATCGGGACGGGCTCGCCAGCAACGTAACGCTCGACCCCGGGGGCCGACCATCGTGTGTGGCCGGCCCTTCGGGGGCGAGCTGAGTGGGCGGGGTCCGTTCAGGTCAGTCCACCGGGGAGACCCGGATGAGATTGCCGTCGGGGTCGGTGATCACGAACGTGCGGCCGAAGACCTCGTCGTGCGGCTCCTCCGCAACATGGACTCCCTTGGAAACCCAACTCGTGAAGGTCTCGTCAACTACGGACGCCGGTCCCGGCACCATCAGCCCGACCTCGCATGTGCGAGGGGTGCTCGGATCCGCGTGCTCGCTGCGTCCTGTCCACAGCGCGAACAGGACGCCGGGGGCAACCTCGAAAGCCACGTAGCGGGGGCTTGTGAAGGTTGGTTCGATCTCGAACAGGTCGCTGTAGAAGGCCGTGGCGTCTTCAGCATCGCGGACGTAGATCAGGAACAAGTTGGGGGCGGGCATAGTGCGCTCCTCAGGTCGTTGGGTTCTCGGTGCAGCACCAGTTGACCGTCTAATCACGACAGAACCTGTCACCTTTTCTGCGAAGATTGGTCGGCATGAAGGCTTCGAGACTGCTGCACCTCTTGTTGCTCGTGCAGACACGTCAGCGCATTACCACCACCGAACTCGCCGGTCGCTTGGAGGTGTCCCGGCGGACGGTACTTCGGGATGTCGAGGCGCTCTCGGCAGCGGGGGTGCCTGTTTATGCCGAACGGGGCCGGAGCGGTGGGATCGTCCTGCTCCCCGGTGTACGGCTCAACGCATCCCATCTGGAGCCTCGAGAGCTGGAGGCCCTCTCGGTTGCCGGTTTGGACAGCGCGCAACTTGAGAGTCTGGGGCTGTCTGCGGAGCATGAGACGGCCGCACGTAAGATCGCCGCCCGCCAGACCGCAGCCCTCGAGTCCCCGGGTCTGCCACGGCTGTCAGACTTGGTCCTGGTGGACAGCAACGCGTGGCTTGCCAACTCAAACGCTGAAGTGGACGTAGCTGATCTAGCATCGGCGCTGCGACTCCGACGCCGGATGCGCATCCAATACCGGCGCAGCGCCGAGAGGAAGGCCTCGACGCTGGTGGTCGACCCGTATGGCATCGTGGCGAAATCGAGCCGTTGGTACCTCATCGCCGATGACCAGGGGGCCGGCCGGCTGTTTGCTCTGGAACGGCTCTCGGCCTACGAAACCCTCGACGCACCAGCCGCCCTCCGTTCAGATCAGACCCTCCGCACCGTGTGGGATGACCTGAAAGAACGCACCGAAACGCCAGGTCGCGTGAGTGTGAAAGTCCGCCTCCGGGAGAACCGTCTCGACCTGGCACGGCGCATCCTCGGTACCCGCATCCACGAGATCTCCAAAGCGGAAAGCGGCTGGTGCACGGTCGTCATCCGCTACCCCAACATCGAGTCAGTGCGTCAGCTCCTCCAATTCGGCGACCACATCGAGATACTCACCCCAAAGACAGCCCGCGAACGCATCCGTCAGCTCGCCAGGGATCTCGCCGAAAGACACTCGGCCCCTGCCCCATGACTGGCAGACGGCCTGCCCAGCCGTCAATTCCTATCCCCGGTCACTACATCTAGGCCCCCTCGGCGATGCGGCGGAGCAGGTCCCGCGTGCGCTGCCGGTCTGCGCGGTCCAGCGGGGCCAGCAGCGTCTGCTGCAAGGCCGCGGCACCCTTCGCGAGCTCGGCGTGCGTGGCCTGACCGGACTCGGTGAGGAGCACCAGGCGTCGCCGCGCGTCGTCCGGGTCCGGGCGACGTTCAAGCAGTGACTGACTCACGAGTTTGGTGACCAGGTGTGAGGTGGAGGAGCGGTCGATGCCGGCCACCTGCCCCAACTGCACCTGGGAGGCGCCGTTCGGCCCGGCTGCGCCCGCCGCGTTCAGCAGGGCGAACTGCTGCGAGGTCCACTGTGTGGACACCTCCTCGGTCCACAACTGCAGGTGTCGCTGCTGCGCGCGGCGCAGCAGGTGCCCGGGACGTCGCGCGGAGTATCCAGTGTCCGACGTCGCGTGCCCGGCGTCCGCTGCATCGTCGCCGCCGGCCGCCTCCGCCGTGTCGACGTCGGTCCCGGCGTTCAGGCCGGCCAGCAGCGACCAGCGTGGCAACAACCACTCCTGTTCCGCGTCGGTGAGTGGCCTCATGAGCTCCACTTGAACTCGGTCCACGAGCGGGGAACACCAGGTGATGGCGGCAGCCGCGGGTGGCGTCAAGCTCAGAACCTGACGGCGGCGGTCGGTACTGGACTTCGCGGAGATCAACCACCCTTGATCGCCCAAGCGGGACACCATCTCAGTGGTGGTGGAACGGTCGATCCCGGCAAGTCGACCCGCGCTGACCTGGTCCGGCTCCAAGCCACGAGAAGTCAGGGTGGCGCATGCTTCCAGGAGGACGTACTGCGTGGAGGACAGGGCCTGGCCAACGATCTGCGTCCAGAGTTGGACGTGTCGCTGCTGGGCCAGACGCAGCTGGTGTCCGGTCATGGTGTCGATGTCGAACCCTGCCATGTCCCTCCTCTGTTCGTCGTCTTCATCAGGATGCGGCGGTCGCCGTGGAACACTCCGCGTCCTGATTATTCTGCATGGTTGGCCTGTTACCTCTGGAACCCGTTCACAAAGTGGTCTATGCTGCACATAATCATCAGCATACTGACGAATCAGGAGATGGGTACAGTGCAGTATCACATCAATGGCTACACGTTCGGCGACCCCACGGTTCAGGACGCGGGCCCCGACGCTCGCCCGGCCAACAGTGAACTTCCCGGACAGGTGGACGTCCTGATTGTGGGCACCGGTCCGGCGGGTGCCGTCATGGCAGCGCAATTGGCCAGATTCGAGGGCCTCTCCACGGCCGTCGTGGAGCGCAGGCAGGGTCCGTTGCTGCGGGGTCATGCGGACGGCGTCGCCTGCCGCACGGTGGAGATGTTCCAGGCATTCGGTCTTGCCTCCGCTCTGCTCGACGAGGCCTATTGGGTCAACGAGACCACCTTCTGGGCGCCGAATGAGCAGCATACGGACGAAATCGAGCGCATCGGGACCATCAACGACACCGCCGACGGGATGAGCGAGTTCCCGCACGTGATCGTCAACCAGGCTCGGATGCAGGAGATGCTCTTCGACTCGGCGCAACGAGCCTCCACCCGAACCGCAGTGGACTACGGCTGGCACTTCGTGGACGTGGTCCGGGATGACACTGCCGAATACCCGCTGACCGTCACCTTGGCCGCCACCGATGAGGACAATCGACCCACCTCCACCACGCGGCAGATCCGGGCCAAGTACGTGATCGGCTGCGATGGCGCCCGCTCGGCCGTGCGTGCGGCGATCGGCCGCGAGCTCCAGGGCGATGTGCAGAATCACGCTTGGGGTGTGCTGGACATCCTCCCCGTGACCAACTTCCCCGACATCCGCAAGAAGGCCGTGATCCGTTCGGAGTCCGGCTCCATCATCCTGATCCCGCGTGAGGGCGGGAACCTGGTGCGTGTCTACGTGGATCTCGGCGCCGTGGACGCAGAGGACACGGGTTTCCGCGAGCGTACTCAGGTGGAGGACGTCATCGCCGCGGCCCAGCGTGTCTTCAGCCCGTGGACCCTCGACGTGCGAGAGGTCGCCTGGTGGAGCGTCTACGAGGTTGGCCAGCGTCTGGCCGATGGCTTCGACGACGTGGACGAGGCAGAGCGTGGAACGAAGCAGCCCCGCGTGTTCATCATGGGCGACGCCTGCCACACGCACTCTGCCAAGGCCGGGCAGGGCATGAACGTGTCGATGCAGGACGCCTTCAACCTGGCTTGGAAACTCGGAGCCGTGCTGCGCGGACAGGCGGATCCGGCGCTGTTGGACACCTACTCCCAGGAGCGTTGGGTCACCGCCAAGGCCCTCATCGACTACGACATCAAGTGGGCCGCCATGGTCGGGTCCCGTAACGACGAGGTCTCGGCCGAGGACGTCCAGGCGCAGTTCGTGGACGGTGGGCGCTTCACGGCGGGCTTCGCGACGCATTACAAGGAAACGCCCCTGGTCGGCACCCGTGAGCACCAGGACCTGGCCTCAGGCTTCGTGATCGGGGAGCGCTTCCACTCGGCCCCTGCCATCCGCGTCATGGACGCCAAGCCGGTGGAGCTGGGGCACGTTCATGAGGCCGACGGCCGCTGGCGGGTCTACGTCTTCGCCGACCGCAATGGTCTGGCCGACGGTGGCGCGGTGCAAGCCTGGGCTGCTCACCAGGATGCGGATCCCGCCTCGGCGATCAACCGCTTCACCGCACCCGACGCCGAACGCGACTCGGTCTTCGATGTGCGCCTGATTCTGCAGGACGCCCACCGCGACGTGGATCCCACCACGATCCCGTCCTTCTTCCGTCCCGAACACGGCCGCTTCAACCTGCCTGATCTGGAGAAGGTGTTCAGTGCCGAGGCGACCAATGGCCGTCTGCTGGGCAACATCCCGGGGATCGCGGCGAGCCAGGACGTCTACGACCTACGCGGCATCGACCGGGACCAAGGTGCCGTGGTGGTGGTTCGCCCAGACCAGTACATCGCCCAGGTGCTCCCACTGGACGCTCCCGCGGAACTGGCGGCCGTCGTCGGGCAGTTCATGGTTGATCGGCGCAGCCTGGCGGACACGCACTGACCCACTCACCCACTGTCGGGACGAACTCTGGCGTCGGTAGAACTTGGCCAGTTCTACCGACGCCAGAGTTTTCCCCTACGCTGCGTCAGTTCGGCCGACGTTGGCGGCAGCGCGGGGGAGCGCGTCGAACTACGAACGCACGGTGAGGACCAGCTTGCCCTTGGCCCGGCGCTCGTCCAGCATGGCGACGGCCTCGGGTGCCTCGGCTAGCGGAAGGACGGCGCTGATCAAGGGCTCAAGCGCCCCATCGGCCAGATGAGGGGCCAGCCGCTCCCACTGATCGGGCAGAGACACGCCGCATTCGGGCATCAGGCCTTCCCACGCGACGCCGACGATGGTGGTGTTGGTGAGCAAGAGCCGGTTCACACGGACCGTGGGGATGCTCCCGCCCGTGAATCCCAGGACCAAAAGCCGCCCCTCCCTGGTCAGGGAACGCAAGGAATCCGTGAAGCGCTCGCCTCCAACCGGGTCCAACACCACGTCCACGCCGCGACCGTCGGTGATGTGTCGGGCCTGGTCGAGGAAGTCGTGGGGCGAGATCGTGAAGTCGGCACCCATGCGGCCGGCCAGTTCGGCCTTTTCTGGCGTGGACACGACCGAGATCACCGTGGCGCCTCTGAGCTTGGCCTGCTGTGTGAGGGCCAGTCCGAGCCCGCCCGCAGCGCCATGGATGAGCACCGTCTCGCCCGCCTGGACGTGTCCACGTTCGTTCAGTGCGAATTCGGCGCTGAGGACGTTGATGGGCATGGCAGCGGCAGATGTGAAGTCGATGTTGTCCGGCAGCGGGAGGACGCGGTCCGCCGGTGCCACGACGTAGTCGGCGAAGGCCCCGTCGCTGACGACACCGACCACGCGGTCTACCACTGTGAAGCCAGACTCGGGATCCGCCTCAAGGATGACGCCGGAGAATTCGCTGCCCACCGTGAAGGGAAGAGGAACCCGATTCTGGTATTCGCCGCGGGACTGAAGCACGTCGGGGTAGGACACGCCCGCCGCATGGACCTGCACCAGCACCTCGCCCGGGCGACGCCGCGGTACCTCGACATCCTGAACCTTGAGGAGTCGGGGACCACCATGAGTGGTGTTGCGGACTGCGCGCATCGTTGCCGACATACGCCCAAGGCTACTCACCGGGGATGTACTTACGCCCCTCCATGGCTGCCTTGTCGATCTCCTCCTGGTGCTCCACGTACGGGGTGCCGTGGGTGTGGAACGTCGGCACGGTCTTCATGCCCCACGCCTGACCCTTGGCACGCTCGGCCTCGGACCACTCCACCGTGGGCCAATCCGGATCGAGGATCAGGCGGGCGCCGGCGTTGGCGAACTCGATGCGGTTGCCGCCCGGCTCCCAGACGTAGAGGAAGAATGTCTGGTTGATGGTGTGCTTGTACGGCCCGTACTCGATGTAGATGCCGTTCTCCATGAAGATGTCGGCAGCCTTGAGGATGTCCTCCCGGGTGTCGGGGGCGAAGGCCAGGTGGTGGAAGCGTCCGCGCTCACCGGTCCAGTCGTCGGAGTAGACCACGTCGTAGGACTTCTCCATGAAGCGGAACCACTCTGCCGCGAAGCCTCCATCGTTCAGGTTCACACGCTCGGACTCACGCGAATGCATGGTGTCGCGCCAGAAGCGTCCGGCGGCGTTGACGTCCGAGGCCAGGTAGTTGATGTGGTCAAGGCGGCGGGCGTTGACGCCGCGCCCGGGGAACTTCGAAGCCTGATTCTTGAAGACCGATGCCTCCTCGGGAGGTGCCACGTAGCGCTCGGTCTCGTAGTAGATGGCCATCAGGTGCCCGTCCGGGTCCTCGAACTCGTACGAGGCACCGACGCCGACCTCGGGGTCGCGCCAGCCGTGGCCCAGGCCGGTGGCCTCGATCTCCGCGACGCGACGCTCAAGCGCCTCCTGGCTGGTGGTGCGGAAGAGCGTGCGACCCACGCCGTTGGTGTGGGACGCCGTCAACTTGATGGTGTAGAGCTCGTACTCGTCCCAGCAGCGCAGGTAGGCGGAGTCACCGATGCGATCCACCTCCTTCATGGCGAGCAGGTCGCGGAAGAAGTGCAGGGATTCTTCGAACTTGGGTGTGAACAGTTCGACGGCGCCGATGTGGGCGATGTCGAAATTCTCTGGGATGGCCATGATGTGTCCTTCTGGGGTTTCTCGTCGTTGAGAGGAAGTAGCGGGCTTCGGTGGTGTGGGTCAGTCGATGTAGGTGAGGCCGGCGGCCTCCAGTGGCTTGCGCATCTTGTAGAGGTCCAGCCCGAGCACGCCGTCGCGGAACTGGGCCCGCTTGGATTCCTCGAGGTCCTCGCGGGCCTGGGACTTCTCGGCGACGTCCGCCACCCGGTCACGCGGGACCACGACCACGCCGTCGTGATCCGCGACCACCACGTCGCCGGGGTGGATCAGGGCGTTAGCGCAGACCACGGGCACGTTCACGGAGCCCAGGGTGGCCTTGATGGTGCCCTTGGAGTTGATGGCGCGAGAGAAGACGGGGAAGTCCATCTCCTCGAGCTCGGTGGTGTCTCGACAGCCGCCGTCGATGACCAGTCCGCGCGCGCCGCGAGCACGCATGGAGGTGGCGAGCAGCTCGCCGAAGAAGCCGTCCTCGCTCTCCGTGGTGCAGCCGGCCACCACCACGTCGCCGGGCTGGATCTGCTCGGCGGCGACGTGCAGCATCCAGTTGTCACCGGGCTGGAGCAGCGCGGTCACGACGGGACCGCAGAGGCGGGCGGACGGGTAGATGGGGCGGATGTAGGGGCGCATGAGCCCCACCCGGCCCATGGCCTCATGGATGGTGGGGACGCCGAACTTGCTCAGGGCCTCAACGGCGGCGGGGTCCGGCCGCTGAATGTTGGTGTGGACCACTCCCAGATCGAACATGCTTCCTTCTTCCTGCTTACGTTTTTTGCGTGTTTCGATGCCCGACGGCCGGTTCCCGACTTACGCGCCGGCGTTCAGCCGCGCGTCCAGTCGCGGGTACACCCGCCTGGCGTTGCCCTCGCTGATCGCTGCGCGATCCGCGTCCGTCAGGTCCGCAGCCGCGAGGTAGCGTGCGGTGTCGTCGAAGTAGTGCCCGGTCTCCGGATCCACGGTGCGCACCGCGCCGATCATCTCGGAGGCGAAGAGCACGTTCTTGTGGTCGATCACCTCGAGCAGCTCGTCGAAGCCGGGCTGGTGGTAGACGCAGGTGTCGAAGTAGAGGTTGCCGAGCAGGTGCTCGCTCAAGGAAGGCTTGCCCAGTGCCGTGGCCAGGCCGCGCATGCGTCCCCAGTGGTACGGGGCTGCGCCGCCGCCGTGGGGGACCACGATCTTCAGTTCGGGGAAGCGGGAGAAGAGGTCGCCCTGGATCAGCTGCATGACGGCCGTGGTGTCGGCGTTCAGGTAGTGCGATCCGGTGGTGTGGAAGGCCGGGTTCACCGACGTCGAGACGTGCACCATGATGGGCAGGTCATGCTTCACGGCCGCTTCGTAGATGGGGAACCAGGACTCGTCCGTGATGGGAGGGGAGGTCCAGTAGCCGCCGGAGGGGTCGGGATTCAGGTTGATTGCCACGATGTCGTGCTCGGCCACGCAACGCTCGATCTCCTCGACACAGGTGGCCGGGTCCACGCCCGGGGATTGAGGCAGCATCGCGGCGGGAGCGAAGCGGTCGGGGAACAGGCGTGCGACCCGGCCGATGATGTCGTTGCAGATCCGGGCCCACTGCGTGGAGGTCTCAAGGCCGCCGATGTGGTGGGCCATGAAGGAGGCCCTGGGGGAGAAGACCGTCACGTCGATGCCGCGCTCGTCCATGAGCTTGAGCTGGTTGGACTCGATGGCCTCTCGCAGTTCGTCGTCGGAGATCTGCGGGCCTGCCGGATCCGGTTCGGGACCGCCCTCAAGGGCCGCGATCTGCTGGTCTCGCCATTCACCCAGTGCCGGAGGAGCGGTGGTGAAGTGGCCGTGGATGTCGAGGATCATGCAAGGTCTCCTGTGGGTGTGGAATCGGGGCCGCGCGGGTCCCAGACGGACAAGGGAACAAAGACCTCGCCCGCCATGATCTTGCGGGCCGTGCGGAGGATGCCGGAACGTACCACGTCGCCGTGCTCGTCCAGCGAGATGGCCACGTCCAGCGAGCCACTGGGGTGACCTACCGCGATGGTGAGGGAGGCGCTCTGGCGACTCGCATCGTCGGGCATAGTGGTGGCCGACGACGCGGCGGCGCCCGCCGCCCGCGCCGCGACGCTGCCGTGCAGGCACAGCGCTGTGGCGACCGTGACGGCAGCGAGCACGCCGATGGACTCGTGGACGCGATGGGGGATGAAGCTGCGGGTGGTGATGTCCGCACCGTCCACACCGGGGGAGGCGATGGTCATCTTGGGGTAGTTGGCATGCGTGACGTCCCCCAGGCCCATGTGTTCCGCCGCGATCAGGCGGAGGGACTCGATGGTGGACACGAGTTCATCGTTCGCCTCGAGTTCGATCGGGGATTCCTGGCCGGTGAGGCCCAGGTCCGCGGCGGCGACGATGACCATGGGCTGGCCGTTGTCGATGCAGGTGACGGTGAGGGTGGTGCCGCCCGGAAGGTCGATGGTGTCCGTGACGTTGCCGGTCGGGAGCAGGCTGTCCGCCACGGAGCCCGCGGTGTCGAGGAAGTCCTGGCGGATGGCGGAACCGGTGCCGTGGACGCCGTCGATGGAGGTGTCTCCGGCGTAGGCCACGAAGCGCTCGCCGTCGGGGTCGTCGGGGGTCTGGACGGTGATGTCCGTGGTGAGGCCGGTGTTGGTGGTGCGGACCAGGGCGTGGGTTTCATCTCCTGCGGCCTCGATGAGGCCGGTCTCCAGGGCGAATGGCAGGGCGGCGGCCAGCATGTTGCCGCAATTGGCCTTGGTGTTGACCGAGGTTTCCTCCGGCTGCAACTGCGCGAAGGTGAAGTCCAGATCCACACCGGTTTCGGTGCTGGGACCCACGATCCCGACCTTGGAGGTGAGCGGGTGACGGCCGCCCACGCCGTCCACCTGCAGCGGATGCGGGCTGCCCATCACGTGGAGCAGGACGGCGTCGCGGGTCCCGATGTCCGTGGGGAGGTTTGATGCGTCGAAGAACGGGCCCCGGGAGCTGCCGCCACGCATCAGCAGGCAGGGGATGGCCACCTGATCGCCGTCGATGCGCGTTCGCTGCGGTCGTTGCACAGGGCCTCCTTGCTAGTCACCTTTGACCTCGAGCCGGTGGGTGGTGCCGTATCGGCGGGCCGCTGGCACGGGAACCGTGGCCCCCTCCGGCCGACGCTCGCGAGCCTGGGCTGTGCGGGCGGCGCCGGGGTCGCTCTCCACAGACCGTACCCGTTCACAACATTGTTGACAATATGGTCGTGAGATTTGGTGGCGTGGTGGATAGACTCCACTCAGGTTCCCCGCCGTTGGTTGTTTTGAGCGCCCACTTGGACGCGCGAAAGGCCAGCGGCGGTTGAGAGAGGCGCGGTGTCACCTTCCGTGCCGCGCAGAGCATTGCAGACGAGAGGCAGGTTCATGACCACTGCGACCAAGCGGAAGGTCGGCACCGAGGAGGTCGTCGATCAACTCCGCGACGCCATGATGGCCGGCCAACTCGTTCCGGGGCAGCGGCTCGTGGAGATCGACCTGTCGGAGACCTACGGCGCCTCCCGCTCCCATGTCCGCGCGGCTCTGGCGGAGCTGACCTCCGAGGGACTCGTTGAGCGAGTGGCCAACCGAGGCGCCCGGGTGCGGTCTGTGTCGGTGGATGAGGCGCTGGAGATCACGGAGGTGCGCGCGGCCATCGAGGCCCTGTGTGCGGCCAAGGCGGCCTCCCGAATCACCGATGCGGAGATCGAGGAGTTGCGTGGCATCGGCGAACGCATGGCAGCCGCGGTGGAGACGGGTGAGACGGCAGAGTATTCCAAGGGGAACCAGGCGCTGCACGCACGCGTGATCGAGATCAGCGGTCAACGCACGGCCGCCGCCACCTTGGCGCGGCTGCGTGGGCAGGTGGTCCGTTTCCAATTCCAGTTGGCCTACCGTTCCGGGCGTCCGGCCGAGTCCCTGCCGCAGCACCTGGCCATCATCGAAGGAGTCTGCTCGCGCGATCCCGAGGCCGCCGCCGTCGCCATGCGCGAGCACCTGACCTCGGTCATGGGGGCCATCCGCGCCTCGGCGGACTGAGCCCGCCTTCACCAAGGACCAGTACCGCTTGACTCAACTGACTCAAGGTCGGCTCGATTCCTAACTTCAGCGCAGAACGGCATTCTGGGCTGAAGTTAGGAATCACGCCGACGTTGAGTTCGGGCCCGTCCCCGTCTGTGGGTGATTGCGCGCTACGGAACCGGGGCCGACGGCATCTACGTCGCCGCTGCGGCCGAACGCGGTGGCAGGGTAACGAACGTATCGGACTGCGTGGACGAGATGGGTGAGCACACTCTCGCCCTCATCCTCGCGCTGGAACGCGGTATCACGGTCTATGACCGGGCCGGGCGTGACGGAGGTGCAGCGCTAGACACCGTCCTCTGCACCTGCCATATGCGGGGCGATTTTCGTCTGCATGATCATGCGCAGGGTTGGCCATACTCTGAACTTCTGGTCTTGCACTCGGACCGAGGTGGCACTCAAGGGTGTGGCATCTGCAGCCTCAATGGTCCGTGTACTGAGTAGTGTGTTTTCGCACCATATGGCCGATGTGCCCAGTCGTGAAGGAGCTCTGGCGACGTGTTGCCGAGGTAGTTGCCATCGGATCCCCATAGATATAAGTGTTTCTCGCGACCCTGATGCCTTCTCGGAGAAATTGTTGACAATCGTGGCTGCAAGTGTTGTGCTAATCCATCAGGGTACGGACGAATATCTGATTCGACTGGCGAAGTAGCCTCTCGGAGGCCGTTCGGTCGCATCCTGTGCCACCCCTTCGACCCAATCCGAACGAGGAGTACACCAATGGCTGCTGTCTCCAGCTCACCTATCCGGACCAAACAACGACAATCCAAGGCCTTTCGACTCGTCATGGCCTTGTGCTGGGTCACCGTCCTGTTCGACGGCATCGACACGTTCATGTACGGAGCCACCATCCCGCACATGACGGAGGACGCAGGACTCGGTATGACCGCCGAGATCGCAGGCAACATTGGCTCCTACGCCACGTTCGGCATGCTGGTCGGAGCGCTGACCGCGGGCATGCTCACTGATGCGATCGGTCGCCGTAAGGGCATCATCACCTGCACGCTGGTCTTCTCCCTCATGTCCGCCGTTTGTGCGCTGGCACCGACGGCGACGGTCTTTGGCATCGGCCGCACCCTTGCGGGGGTTGGTCTTGGAGGTTTGCTGCCCACCGCGATCGCCATGGTCACGGAATTTGCTACCGAGAACCGCCGTAGCTTCGCGGTGGGTGCTGTCATGTCCGCTCACCAGGCAGGAGGTATCGCCGCCGGTTTCCTGGCGCTGTGGCTGTTGCCGGTGTTCGGCTGGCGCGCCATGTATTGGGTGGGTGTGCTGCCCGTGGTGCTGCTGGTTCCACTGATCATCGCGTGGATGCCGGAGTCGCTCTCCTATCTGCTCATCCGTGGACGGCATGACCGTGCCGAGTCCCTGGCGGCCAAGTTCGACCTCGACCTCGGTCCGTACGCCCCCAAGAGCGTCACCGGATCCGGCAGTGAACCCAGGGCCTCGTTCCTCTCCAGCCTGGCGGAACTCTTCAAGGGTCGAACGGCGATCATCACTTTGCTGTTCTGGATCGCGTCCTTCGGAGGCCTGCTCTTGGTCTACGGATTCAGCACCTGGCTGCCGTCCCTGATGCGGGCTGAGGGCTACGATCTGGGCCCTGCATTGGCGTTCATGATCGTCACCAACCTGGGCGGTATCTTCGGCATGCTGGTCAGCGGGCGGCTGGCAGATGGCATCGGACCCATCCGTGTGGGTACGTTCTGGTTCCTGGCCACCGCGGTATTCATCGCGCTGCTGAGCGTGAAGATGCCCTTCATCCTGACCTACGTCGTGGTTTTCATCGCCGGGTTCTTCCTCTTCAGCGCCCAGACAACCGTGTACGCATCGGTGTCCCACGTATCCTCGACGAGGAGTCGCGCATCTGCGATCGGATGGACCACCGGCATGGGCCGTTTCGGTGCGGTCTTCGGTCCCTGGCTCGGCGGTGTTCTCTTCGCTCATGGACTTCAGCACCTGGGCTTCGGCATGTTCGCCGCGTTCGCGATCAGTTCCATGGTCATGTTCATCCTGGTGGCGCTGGTCCTCCGCACGGCGAAGGACCGCACCTCCACCGGCAAGCTCAAGGAAGAGGACCCGGTGGAGGCCTGAGCCGGACGCCCACAGGGCCCCAAAGCCGGGATGCAAAACAAAGCACGACGACGGGTGGTGGGCTTGAGCACTCAAGCCCACCACCCGTCGTCGCCCGTTGTGTGTTCAACCGCCGGTGGTCATTTGAGCGGCGTCTTGGACAGGTTTTTGTCTATCTGCGCCGGCTTGTCCAACGGAGGAATCAGCGCACGGTGTCCTGATGGACCCGGAACTTGGTCAGCAAGAGCGCGGCGATGACCATGATGGCGGCCGCCACGGACACGTACACGGCGACGGAGTACGGCTGGCCGGTGGAGGCGATCAGCGACGTTGCGATGATGGGAGCGAACCCGCCACCGATGATGGCGCCGAACTGATAGGCCATGCTGATGCCGGTGTAGCGCGCCGAATCGGGGAACGAGCGGGTGAGCAGCGGAGGAACCGCGGCCCACGCGAACGACGTGGATGCGTGGATCAGGATGGTTCCGACTCCCGCCAGGAGGATATTGCCGGAGCTGAAGAACGCAATGAACACGAACGCCGTCACGATCATCAGCGCACCACCCAGGACCACCAGGAAGGTCAAACCGATGCGGTCGGCCCAGGCGCTCAGCAACGGCACCATGATCATCTGGAGCGCGGAACACGTGATACCGATCCACAGCAGGGCGGTTGAGGAGTATCCGAAGTCGGTGGTGCCCCAGCTCAAGGACCAGGTCACCGCGATGTAGGAGCCAATGGACGGGATGCCTGAGATGAAGATGGTCAGGAGCAGCGGCAACGGGTAATGCCGCAGGATCTGCAGAAGGGGTGCACGCGTGGGCTCCTCCTTCACGCTCTGCTCGAACACCGGGCTCTCCTCGAGGGCGCGGCGGGCCCACTGTCCCACCACCACGAGCACGATGCTGAACAGGAACGCAATGCGCCAGCCCCATTCCAGGAAGTTCTCACCCGTCAGCTTCTGCAGCACGATGAGCATCAGATTGGACAGCAGGATGCCTGCGGGCAGGCCGATGGTGGGCATGGCACCGAAGAGCGCCTTGCGGTTGGCAGGGGCGTTCTCGATGGCCATGGTGGCGGCACCACCCCATTCAGCGCCGACGCCGAGACCCTGAGCCAGGCGCAGGATGACCAGCAGGATCGGCGCCCAGACGCCGATGGCGGCGAAGTTGGGTACGCAGCCCACCAGGACCGTCGCAGCACCCATCAAATAGAGGGAGAGCACCAGCATTTTCTTACGGCCGATCCGGTCACCGAGGTGCCCGGCGATGATGCCGCCAAGGGGCCGCGCGATGAAGCCGAACGTGAAGGTGGCGAAGGCGCCGAGTTGGGCGGCGGTGTCGTTGCCGGCGGGGAAGAACTGCGGCCCGAAGACCAGGGCGGCGCAGGCCGCGTAGAGGAAGAAGTCGTACCACTCGATGGCGGAACCGATGAAGGTCGCGAAGACGACCTTGCCTGCACTGTTCTTCTTGGGGGTGGACGTGAGCGCCGAAGGGGCGCCGGATGGGCTGGACATGGCAGGTCTCCTTTGAACTGCTAATGAACTCCGGGTGCGGGTCGGGGATATGAAGGGATAAAGGGGTGAAGTCAGTGGAAAGCGCCGAGGCCCGTCAGATGCCTGCCCACGATGAGGCTGTTGACCTCGTGGGTGCCCTCGAAGGTGTAGACGCCCTCCGCGTCGGCGAAGAAGCGGGCCAGGTGGTGTTCCAGCAGCACGCCGTTGCCGCCTCCGATCTCTCGGCCAAGAGCCGCGGATTCGCGCAGGCGCTGAGCGGCGAAGAGCTTGGCGAGGGACGCCGGGACCACACCGTCTGTGGCGCCCCGGGTGAGCGTTTCCGCCATGGCCAGGGTGGAGGCCAGGTTCGCGTAGATCCGGGCGAGTTTCTCCTGCACCAACTGGAAGCCGCCGATGGGCTTGCCGAACTGAACCCGTTCGGTGGCGTAGCTGCGAGCGGCCTCGAGGATGCCTGCCTGCATTCCGGCAGCCGTCCACACGACGTCGGCCCGCAGGCCGCGCATGGCGCGGTTGATGTCCGCGAACGAATTGAGGCGGGGCAGGCGCGCGGAGTCGGGGACGCGCACGTCGGCCAGGGTGATCTGTGCGTTGTTGACCATGCGCACGGCGATCTTGCCCTCGATCTTCTCCAGCTGGACCCCGGGTGCCTCGCGAGGGACCAGGAAGCCCCCGATCCCGTCCTCGGTGCGTGCGATGATCAACAGGTAGTCGGAGATGGCGGCGTTGCCGATCCACTTCTTGGCGCCATTGATGACCCAGGAGTCGCCGTCGCGGACGGCCGTGGTCTCCAGGCCACCGGCCACATCGGAGCCGTGGTCGGGCTCGGTCAGGGCGAAGCAGCCGGTCAGCTCGAAGTCCGCGATCTTCCTGTCCCACGCCGCTGCTCGGTCCGGGGCGGCGAGTTCCCTGATCAGGGTGCGGAACATGGAGGCTTGGCCGTTGAAGAGGATCTGCACGGACAGGTCGCAGCGGGAGAGTTCGAAGGTTCGGAACCCCTGGTACAGCGCGGATTCGTGTCCGTCCGGTCCCAGGACGTCGGCTGGATCGACGAGGCCAAGCCCGGCGAGGGTGGGTCGGATGGACTCCGGGGTCTCCCCGGCCTCCCACGCCGCAGGGATCAGAGGCGTGATCTCGGTGTCCAGCGTGTGGCGCAGCCGGGTCAGGTGCGCCAGTTCGGCGTCCGTGAGTCCGACGGAGGAGCCGAGCGGGTCGATCAGTTCGTAGAGGTCGGAGATCATGCGCCCAGTCCTAACAATTTCACGGCGTTACCTTTGAGGATCTTGGGCCGGGCGGCGTCCTTGATGGGGAGCTCAGCGAATTCCTTGAGCCAGCGGTCCGGGCTGATGGCGGGGAAATCGGAGGCGAAGAGACACCGGTCGCTCAGGTAGGTTCCTGCGGCCCTGACCAGGGAGGGCGCGAAGTACTTGGGCGCCCAGCCGGAGAGGTCGATGTAGGTGTTGAGCTTGTGCGTGGCCACGGAGATGGCCTCGTCCTGCCACGGCACCGAGGGGTGGGCCATGATGATGGTCAGCCCCGGGTGGCGGGCGGCCACGACGTCCAGTTTCATGGGGTTGGACAACTCCAACTGCAACCCGAAGGCTCCGGGGACGCCGGCGCCCACTCCCGTCTGGCCCGTGTGCACCACGATGGGCAGACGCAGGTCCTCCAGAGCGGAGAACAGTGGGGTGAACTCCTCCGAGGACGGGTCGAAGTTCTGCACGGTGGGATGGAACTTGAAGCCGCGCACGCCGAGGTCCGAAGCCTGACGCTGGGCCTCCTCCACGGCGCGCTCACCCTGGAGCGGATCGACGGACCCGAACGGGATCAGCACGTCGGCTTGGTCCGCAGCCTGGGACACCAGCTCGTCGATGCTGTTGGGCGCGTGTCCCATGGCCGTGGTGGCGTCCACGGTGAAGACCACTGCGGCCAGGTTCCGTTCACGGTAGTAGGACGCGGTTCCAGCGACGTCCAACGGCGGGTCGCCGGCGCCGAAGTAGGCGTCCATGGCGTCCAACACCTTTTGCGGCAACGCGGTGCGTCCGGTGGAGTCCACCTGGATGTGCACGTGGGTGTCGATGCCCTCCACGGAGGACGGGTCCACTGCCGTTTGATAGAGCGCCATCACGCACCTGCCTTAGTCTCGATGACGGCTTGTTTGAGCTTGGCCAGGGACAACTTCCCACTGGGGGAGCGGTCCAGACTGGATCGGATCAAGATCTTGCGGGGCTTCTTGTACCCGGCCAGGCGCTCACCGACGAAGCCGGAGAGCTCCCGCTCCGTTGCCGAGAACCCGTCGTGCAGGGCCACGGCGGCCACCACGGCCTCACCGAAGCGAGGATCCGGGACCCCGAACACGGCCGCGTCCTCCACGGCGGGGTGGTCCAACAGCGCCTCCTCCACCTCGGAGGGGAAGACCTTCTCCCCGCCCGTATTGACCACGGCGCTGCCGCGGCCCAGCAGCTCGATGCGCCCCCCGCCCAGGACACGCACCAGGTCCCCGGCCGCAACGTAGCGGTGGCCGTTGATGATACGGAAGGTCTCCGCGGTCTTGGCCGGGTCCCCGTGGTAGCCCTTGGGCAGCTTCCCGCCGTAGGCGAGCACGCCCTCCGCACCGTCGACGTCCTGGACCTCACGGTCGCGCTCGTCCAGCACCACGGCGCCGGGGAACAGGGTGAGTTTGGCCGGCAGATCCTCGGCAGAGCGCGAGGTGGCCACCGCATAGGGGCCGCCCTCGCTGGAGGCCAGCAGGTCAGTGATGGCCAGATCCGTGAGTGAATGCAGGCGTGCCTTGACCTCGTCGGAGAAACGCATGCCGGAACTCATCACGTTCTGGAGGCTGCTCCAGTCCGCATCCTCCGCCTCGGCTGCTTCAACCAAGGGAAGTGCGATGGCGTCCCCGGCCACGATGAGGCGGTTGACGTGCTGCTCCTGGATGATCCGGTTGGCCTCCGCGGCGTCGAATCGGGCCGTGGGCAGCATGACCACGCTGCCACCCGTGACCAAAGCGTTCATGGAGTTGAACAGAGCCGTTCCATGCATCAGCGGTGCCAGGGGGAGCACCACCTCGTGCGACACGTCCGGGGCCGCCGCGATCGCAACGGCGTCTTCCATGGTGGAGGGATGCTCCAGGCCCAGCGTCCCGTAGATGGAGAACATCTGGATCTCGAACAGCTCCGCCATGCCCCACACCACGCCCTTGGGGCGTCCTGTGGTGCCGCCGGTGTAGACCATGAGTTCGCCGGGCTCATGCCCGACGGCGGTGGTCGGGGTCGCTTTCGCGACCTCCTCCCAGCGTGTTCCGTGGTTCAGCACCGGGGCGGAGGTTTCCACGTCCTCCAGACGCAACCACCAGCGCACGTTGGGGGCCTGAACCTTGGACATCTCCTCCTGCAGGGTGGCCGTGTAGATCACGGCCTGGGCGTCGCAATCCTCCAGGAGGGGTTCCAGCTCCGCCGCGTGATAGCGGAAGTTCATGGGGACCGCGGTGATGCCGGAGAGCGCGCACGCCATGAGCGTCACCAGGTACTCGGGGCGGTTGTGGGACATGATCGCCACGGTCTGTCCGGCCTGGATGCCGCGTTCGGCGAATACCGCGCGCAGCTGTGCGGCTTGCCGTGCCAGATCGGCGTAGGTCAGCGTGATCCCAGCACCGGAGACCGCGGTGCGTTCAGGCACTGCGGCCGCCACCCGAGCCCAGATCTCCCCGTAGCTCAACTCCATCGTTGTGCTCTCCTTCATCGTTGTCCTTGGCTCAGTCCAGCGTGGGTGGGCCGGAACGCTGGGCGGAGGCCGCGAAGGTGTCCCGCCACGTCTCGTCGATCCCGTCCGGATCCCAGCCACCGCGGCAGTAGGCCACGGCCTCCTCGTGGGGGTGGGCGAAGAGCGCCAGTTTGTCGCCTCCGATGCCGATGGCCTGACCGGTCACTTCGTTCGAGGCCGCGGAGGCCAGCCACACGATGAGTGCCGCCACGTCCTCAGGTGTGCCGAGGGCATGATCGTGGCGGAACTCGTGGGGGATCTCCTCGCCCGCCTGGTAGGTCTCGTAAACGTCCGTGTACATGGGGATGGTGGCCGTCATGGGCGTCAGCGCGGTGGGCACCACGGCGTTCGCGGTGATGCCTGCGCGGGCCAGCTCCAGCGACCAGGTGCGGGCCATGGCCACGAGTCCTGCCTTCACGGAGGCGTAGTTGGTCTGGCCGAAGCTGCCGTACTGCCCGGCGGGGGAGCCGATGAGCACGATGCGCCCGCCCTCGCCCTGTTCCTTCATGGCGATGGCCGCAGCGCGGCCGCAGGTGAAGGACCCGCGAAGGTGAGTGGAGACCACCAGGTCGAAATCGTCGTCGGACATCTTCCAGAGGACCTTGTCGCGGAGAACTCCCGCGTTGCAGATCATGGCGTCGATGCGGCCGAACTCGGAGATCGCGGTGTCCACGAGCCGCTGCGCGGTCTCGGAGGGGCCAACGGGGGCGATCACGGCGGTGGCGCGGCCGCCGGCGGCAACGATGTCTGCCACAGTGGCGTTCGCGGAGTCCGCGTCCATGTCGTTGACGACCACGGCGGCGCCGGCGGAGGCCAGGGCAAGGGCGTAGGCGCGGCCCAGGCTGCGGCCCGCGCCGGTGACGACGGCGACGCGTCCGGTGAGATCTGCTGCGGCGCTCATGCGTAGTACCTCAGAACCAGTTGGGCCACGCAGACCGGCTTCTCCGACCCTTCGATGTCCCATGTGACGGTGGTGAGCAGCTGGTAGCCACCCGGGATCTCGCTGACCTCGTCCACCACGCCGTGCACGCGGACGTTGGATCCAACGGGGACCGGGGCGGGGAAACGGACCTTGTTGAGGCCGTAGTTGATGCCCATGGAGGCGCCGGTGATGGTGAAGACCTCATCCATCATGGGGACCACCAGGGACAGGGTCAGCAGGCCGTGGGCGATGGTGCGCCCGTAGGGGGTCTTGGCTGCCGCCTCGGGGTCCACATGGATGGGATTGTGATCGCCCGTCACACGCGCGAAGAGGTCGACCTCTTCCTGGGTGATGGGGCGCCAGGCGGAGGGGCCGTAAGCGGCCCCTGCCAGCTGTGGAAGATCGGTGACGGCGGTGGAAACCGCTTGCGTCGTGGTCATCTTCGACCTTTCTTCGGTGGGTTGTGGTGTGAATGTGCGGCGGGCCCGTAGGCGTGACCGCCATCACTTGAGTTTCAAGTTACCTGAAACTCGATGGACAAGGAAGACCTTCGATACTCTGTGCGTGGGCCGTGGAATCGGTGCGGTGCCAGAACGAGTGATGAAACAGAGGTGGCCGTGCAGCCGGGAAGCTTGATCTACGCCTTGAAACAGCTGGAGACCATCCTCAGACCACGTTTCACCCGGGTCTGCGTTGACCACGGGCTCACGGCCACTCAGTTCACGGCGCTGACCGTGTTGAGCCGACGCCCCGGGCTGACGAGTTCGGAACTGGCTAGACGTTCGTTCGTCACGGCGCAGTCCATGGCGGGCACCCTGGAACCGCTGCTTGAACGCCGGCTCGTGAGTCGTGCGCAGGACCCGGGGCACGCCCGCCGCATGCTGCTGACACTCACCGCGAGCGGCGAGGCCGTCATCCAGGAGGCCGGCCCAGACGTGCTGGAACTCGAGGACTCCATGGTGGATGGGCTCTCCCGCGAGGAGCGTGTTCAGTTCGAGGAGCTGCTGCGTCATTGTCGACGTGCGCTCGGTGAGGCCGAGCCTGCAACCGTGTCATGATCTCGATCTGGACTGCCAAGGCCCGACGTCGTGTGGTGCCTGATCGAACGATCAGGCACCACACGACGTCAGGCCCTCTTATCAGCGGGCCCGATCAGGCGTTCTTGCGCCAGCCGCCCTCGGTGTAGACGCGGCGGACCACCTCGGAGTACGGGACGGGGGAGACGTCCACGCCGGCCTTGTACTGGCGGTGTGGCTGAGCGGAGCGCTTGCCCGTGGTCTCCGGCTCGCCCCAGAGCACGTGCAGCGGCGTGCCGATCTCCACATCAGGGTTCACGATCGCCAGGGACAGCGCACGCTTCTCGTTCCAGGAGTAGCCGGTGAACATGGACACGCCCACCACGTTGCCGTCATCATCCACCACGGAATCGAAGTTGGAGGCGCCGTAGTTGGCGTTGGGCAGATCGAAGAACTTGTAGGGCAGCTTGTCGTTCTGGAACATCGAGGCCTGGATGGTGGCCATGTCGTTGCTGTCCCAGGCCAGGGTGACCTTCTTGCGCTGCGCGGCCGGATCCATGGCCTTCAGAGCGTCGGCACCGATGAAGTCGTGGTCGTGCTTGATGAAGGAGCCGTAGCCCAGCTCCCATGGGGTGGTGTAGTAGCCCTCGACCGACTCCGGGACGTAGGAACCGGCCACGGCGGAGACGGCTTCGTAGCTGTCCGCACCGAGCCACGTGCGATAGTCGGCCAGCTCGTCGCCGGAGTAGATGCCCGGAAGTGGGGAGGGGATCCAGCCGGACTCGAGGGTATTGCAGGAGTAGGCGCGGGAGCCGGCCTGCTCCAGGCCGAACTCGGCACCGGCAGAGACGATGGCCTCGCGGATGCGGTCGTAGTCCTCGTACGGTCCCCACAGTTCCAGACCCGGCTCGCCAGCCATGCCGTGACGCAGCGTGCGGACCTGAGTGCCGTCGATATTCATATGTGACATGGAGAAGAACTTCAACTGCTCAACCGGGCCACCGTTGAGCTTCTCGATCACGTTCCAGGCCTGCGGGCCCTGGATCTGGAAGCGCCACTCCTGGCGGGTCACGGCGTGGCCCATGGGGCGGGACGGCGAACGACGGTCGGTGAGCAGCTCCACGTCGTAGCCACCCTTCTCAGCCTGGAACAGCAGCCAGTTCACCGAAGGGGAGCGGCCCACGAACACGAACTGGTCCTCGGCCTCACGGAAGAGGATGCCATCGCCGATCACGTGGCCGTAGGGGGTCACTGGAACGTACTGCTTGGCCTTGTTCACGGGCCAGTTGGCCACGGAGTTGATCGCCGTGTCGGAGATCAGCTTCAGCGCGTCCTTACCGGAGATGTAGAGGTTGTCCATGTGGTGGGACTGGTCGAAGAGCACCGCAGTGTCACGCCAGGCCTGCACCTCGCGGCGGAAGTTGGAGAACTCGGCGGCGACCACGGGATAGACGTAGGCGCCGGCGGGCACGTTGCGCAGGTGCTCAACCGGGTTGGCGGACTTATCAAGAATGTCCTGCAGGGACTGGGAGCTCATGGTGGCTCATCCTCTCGGATCGGTCTGGGTGGGCGGGCGAGTTCGCCCTGTTCCCCTCAACCGTATGAGTCACGCCACGTGCGCACATGGGCCGCTTGTCCCGACCTGGACTACGTCAATTGACGTATCACCACTGCCTACCTAGCCCAGCAGCCCCGCATTGACCGCGATGAGCGCGGCCTGCGTGCGTGAGGCCAGTCCCAACTTGCCCAGGATGTTGG
>NZ_JALAGT010000152.1 GCF_022712295.1 Galactobacter sp. | reverse complement strand
GGGGCGCTGACGGAATGTCTGGGCAGCGTCCGCATTCCACAAGGAGCAACCATGACCGACTGGCACGCAGCAGCAGCCGCACTGACCATCGACGGCCGAGCCGTGGTGGACGGCGTCCGCAAGGACGCCTCCGACGGCTCGGTGAGCAGGGACATCAACCCCGCAACCGGTGAGACCACCGCGGAGGTCGCCTCGCTCTCCGCCGCCGACGTCGACGCGGCCGTGGTCTCGGCCCGGACCGCGTTCGACGATGGCCGCTGGTCCCGTACGGACGCGGATCACCGCAAGTCCGTGCTGCTGAAGCTGGCGGACCTCATCGACGAGCACACCGAGGAATTCGCCCTACTGGATTCCTTGGACATGGGTAAGCCGGTGGGGGAGTCCTCCACCGTGGATGCACCGGGTTCGGCCGCGACGTTCCGCTTCTATGCGGAGGCCATCGACAAGCTGGTGGACGAGGTCCCCTCCACTCCGCAGGGGTCCACCGCACTGGTGACGCGCGAGGCGTTGGGCGTCGTCGCCGCGATCACACCATGGAACTACCCGTTGGAGATTGCTGCGTGGAAGTTGGCGCCTGCGCTGGCCCTGGGCAATTCCGTGGTCCACAAGCCGGCCTCGGCCTCCCCGCTCTCCGCCCTGCGGCTGGGCGAGCTGGCACTTGAGGCAGGTCTTCCGGCCGGTGTGCTCAATGTGGTGCCCGGGCGTGGTGGCCTGGTCGGTGAGACCCTGGGCCTGCACAACGCCGTGGATGCGCTGGCCTTCACCGGTTCCACGTCGGTGGCCAAGACCCTGTTGGGCTATTCGGGAGCCTCCAACATGAAGCGCCTGAGCCTCGAGGCCGGTGGTAAGAGTGCCAACGTGGTCTTCGCCGACACCGAGGACCTGGATGCTGCCGCCAAGGCAGCAGCCTTCGGCGCCTTCTACAACCAGGGTGAGGTCTGCTCCGCGAACTCGCGCCTGCTCGTCGAGGCGAGTATCCGCGACGAGTTCGTGGCGCTCGTGGCCAAGCACGCCGAGGCCTTCGCCCCCGGGGATCCGCTGGATGCCGCCTCCGGCGCCGGTTCCCTGGTCTCGGCCGCGCACGCGGACGACGTGTGGGCTGCGGTCGGCTCCGCAAGGGCCGACGGGCGCATCGTGGCCGGTGGCGAGCGCGTCACCATCACAGGTTCGGATGCCTACGTGGTGCCGACCATCGCCGTGGACCTGCCCAACGAGCACCCACTGCACTTCAACGAGGTGTTCGGCCCGCTGCTGTCGGTGCAGACCTTCACCACCGAGGAGGAGGCCATCGGCCTGGCGAACTCCACGGACTACGGTCTGGCTGCGTCGCTGTGGACCGGGTCCGTCTCCCGTGCCCATCGAGTGGCCGGGCGTCTGGTGGCAGGCACGGTGTCCGTGAACACCGTGGACGCTCTGGGCCTGACGACGCCGTTCGGTGGTTTCAAGCAGTCCGGGTTCGGCCGCGACCTCTCGCTGCACGCATTCGACAACTACTCGGATCTGAAGACCACCTGGATCCAGTTCGGCTGAGCCTGCCGTTGTCCGGACCGGGTTTTCGTGAGGAGCGCTCCGTACCGGAGCAGTTCTCGCGAAAGCCCGGTCCGCCGGCGCGTTGCTCTCAGCCTGCGCGGAGGTGAGCCAGGAGCAACCCCACCGGGACGCTGATGAGCAGGACCACCACCGCAGCGATGAGCAGCCACCGCTGCAGTGACGTCAGAGCGTGGACGATCTCGCGGGGCGGTCTGCGGAGGAGTCCCACGAGCACAGCCACGAGGCAGCCCCACAACAGGACCCCGCCGGCGTCCACGAGGTAGGGCGCTCGGAGAAGAGTGCCGCAGACCACGGCCGCGTTGCCGAGATTCCACCCCGCCAGCATCCACCATCCGGTGGGCGTGGCAGGTCCGCGGTGGGTGAGCCGTCCCATGAGGTATTGCGGCACTCCGCAGACCAGGACCAGGTAGGCCGCGGCCCAGCTGCCCTTCGTCAGGGACAGTGGACCCGTGACCGCCGCGACCGCGCCGCCGAGCAGTACGAACGCGGCGCCCAGTGTCTGCCAGGTGAGTGCTTGTGCCGACGCCGTGCGTCGGGGGTGGAGCTGTTCCGGTACCGCCATCGAAGCGCCCGAGCCGGGGGTCGTCATGAACGTGGCCGTGCGACGGTGAGCAGGACGGCTGCGTCCTCCAACGCCAGAAGGCTATGGCGCTGTTGCGGGACCACGATGTGGTCGTCGGCTCCCAGTTCCCAGGTGTCCTCTCCGGCGATCAGGCGGACCCGTCCGCGCAACACATGGAGCAGCGCCTCACCGGGGTTCTCGTGTTCGGAGAGCTCGCGGCCGTCCTTCAGCACCAGCAGCACTTGACTCATCACGCCGCCGGGGACGGCGCGAAAGACGTGGGTGGCTCGCCCGCTGTGGGCCTGGGTTGCGGTGTTCACCAACTGGTCCACGAGGGAGCCGATGTTGACGCTGCTTGTCTGTTGAGTCATGCCTTGTCCCTCGATTCCGATGCGGTGCGCCCGACGGGTGGCACCCATAGGCTCAGAATACGCGCATCTCAGAGTCGAGTTATCGGACTGTGGCGAACGTCGTCAGGTCGTGCGGACCGGGCTTTCGTGAGACTTGCGCCGGTACGGAGCGCTCCTCACGAAAGCCTGGTCCCGAGCCTCGGCTGTGGGGCGGTCAGCCTCGGCGATATACCGCGTCGCCGCCTACGTACGTCGCGGCGACGCCCAACGAACCGACGCCCGGACCGCCAGGAGCGGCAGCGGACTCCAGCGACGCATCAAGCACCACGAGATCCGCGTCCATACCCACGCGCAGTGCTCCGGTGGAGGTCTCCAGTCGGTTGGCGTAGGCGGCTCCGGTCATGAACGTTTCCAGCGCTGTCCCGAGGCCAAGCGCCTGGTCGGGTTCCAGAGGCTGCGCCAGGACCCCTTCCCCGATGGCATGAACGTCCTGGGCCGGGGCCGTGCGATGTACGGCGGTGTGGATCGCCAGCAGCGGGTCGGGTGCGGACACCGGCCAGTCGCTGCCCGCAGCAAGCCGGGCGCCCGCAGCATGCAACGCGCCGAAGGGGAAGTGAGAAGCTTCCCGAGCGGGGCCCAACAGTGGCAGTTTGCGGGTCACGATCTCCTCGTCGCGCCTGGCCCAGAGCATCTGCAGGTTCGCGATGACGCCAAGGGACGCGAACCGAGGCACGTCTGCGGGGTCCACCACGTCCAGGTGGGCAATCTGGTGCCGCAAGGCCGTAGGCCCATTCGCAGCGCGCGCAGCCTCCACCGCGTCCAGGCACTCTCGCACGGCGCGGTCTCCCACGGCATGGAAGTGGATGTCGAAACCGTGCCGCTCCAGCTCCACGGTCGCCGCAGCGAGCAGGGACGGTTCGATGAAGGACGGCCCCGTCCCGGCCGGAGCGCCGGCCCCGCAGTAGGGCGAGAGCATGGCGGCGGTGAGGTTCTCCACCATCCCGTCCTGCATCACCTTCACCACGTTGGCGCTGATCCCAGGCAGGGTGCGCACCGACTCGCGCCGGGCCACCAGATCGGGGATCTGTTCTAGCCCGCGGGTCCTGTCCCACCAGAGACCCTGGACCACTCGGCCGGTCAGTTCGCCTGCAACAGCCAGCCGCGCGTAGGCGCCCTGCGGATCCGGTCCCAGGTCGGAGTCGCCCACCATGGCGTCCTGCCATGCGGTGATCCCGACCGAGTGCAGCTTGGCCTGGGCGGCGCGCAGCGCCGCGACGAGACGATCCTCGTCCACCTCAGGCACCAATGCGGCGATCAGCCGCATGGCGCCGTCGAGCAGGACGCCGGTCGGTGCGCCGGTCGGGTCCCGGACGATCACGCCGTCCGACGGGTCCGGGGTATCTCGCGAGATCCCGGCAGCCGTGAGCGCGGCGGTGTTCACCCACGTCGAATGACCGTCGTGCCCGGTGAGGACCACGGGGCGGTCCGGTACCACGGAGTCCAGGAGGGCCGCGGTGGGGGAGGACCCGGGGAACACGTCGGAGTACCAGCCCACGCCGGTCAGCACCAGTGCGGAGGAAGCGGCGGCGCCGGCCGCGATCAGGTCCAGGTATCCGTCGAGGCTGTGCACGGGGGAGAGGTCGATGCCCAACAGCGCCAGGCCGGCCGTCCCAGGATGGACGTGGGCGTCCTGGAATCCTGGCAGGAGGCTGCGACCGCCCAGGTCGAGAGTCTCGGTGCCCGACGGCGCGTCGAGAGTTCCGCCGTGGGCTCCCGTACCGGTCGCCGCGATGGCCGCGATGCGGCCGTCCACAACCAGGAGGTCGCCGTGGCGGGTCAACGGGGTGCCGTCCGGCTGGGCACCCAGATGCAGCGAAGCATGGCGGAAGAGAGTCGAGGTCATGCGGCCACGGTATCGGTCCGGACCATCGCGATGGCCGTGTCCCTGCAATCTGTAACATCTGGTCAATAGATGCAAAACAACATCCAACCCTATTTGAACTGATGCACCCTTGAGCGGCAAAGTTAGCCCGAACACAATCTTTGAGAGGACACCCTCGTGAGCGCGCTTTCCTTCCGTTTCTTGGATGAAGAAGCCATGATCGCCGCAGGCGTCGAGAACATGGACCGTTGCGTCGATGTCATGGAGGAAACCTTCCGCCTGATGGGCCAGGGCGACTACATCATGACCGGTTCCAACGGTCACTCCCACGGTGCCGAGATCGACTTCCCGGATGAGTCACCCATCCCCGGCATGCCACTGAACACGGGCGACGACCGCCGCTTCACGGCCATGCCCGCCTACCTTGGTGGCCGCTTCGGCACCACGGCGGTGAAGTGGTACGGATCCAACACGGCCAACCGCGACAAGGGCCTTCCGCGCTCCATCCACGTGATCATCGTGTCTGACACCGACACCGGAGCGCCCCTGGGCATCATGTCCGGCAACCTGGTCTCGGCCATGCGTACCGGTGCGGTGTCCGGTCTGGGCGCTCGCTACCTGGCCGCCCCCGATGCCAAGGTCCTGGGGCTGGTGGGCCCCGGCGTCATGGCGAAGACCGCCGTGCGGGCCTTCATGTCCGCCCGCCCTTCGATCTCCACCATCCAGGTCAAAGGCCGTGGCCAGTCCACCCTGGACTCCTTCAAGGATTTCGTTGCGGCCGAGTTCCCTCAGGTCACTGTGGAGGTGAAGGACACCGAGGAGGCAGCCGTCCGCGGAGCAGACATCGTCACCTACACCAACACCGGTTCCACCGGCCGTGAGAAGTACCCCATGATCCGCCGTGAGTGGGTCAAGCCCGGCGCGTTCATCGCCCTGCCGTCGGCCTCCAGCCTCGACGAGGGACTGGAGCGGTCCGACGTGCGAAAGGTCGTGGAGTGCGGCCTCATGTACGAGCTCTGGGAGACCGAGGTCCCTCGCCCCTGGTATGACCACCTCAACCTCATCGGCATGCGCTTCCAGGAAATGCTGGACGAGGGCACCATGACGCCCGAGGAACGCGTGGAACTCGGCGACATCGTTGCTGACAAGGCCCCCGGCTACGAGGCGGGTGTCATCAGCGTGCTGGCCATCGGCGGTATCCCGGTCGAGGACGTCGCCTGGGCCACCGACGTGCTTCGCCAGGCGGAGGACAAGGGGCTCGGGATCGAGCTGCCCCTCTGGGGCGCCCCACCCATGGCCTGAGACCCGTCCCAGCATCAGCACCATCGAAGCAGCAGGAGAAACGAAGATGAGTCAGACCCATACCGATGTGGTCGTCGTCGGCCTGGGAACCATGGGCTCCATGGCCGCCTGGCAACTGGCCGAGCGCGGGGTGTCCGTGGTCGGGGTCGAGGCGCGGGGCCGGGTGCACTCGCAGGGCTCCTTCACGGGCGAATCCCGGCTCTTCCGGGTGGCCGCGAAGGAGGGCGTGCGGTACGTGCCTGCCCTCGTCGAGGCCCGCAAGATGTGGCTGGAACTCGGGGAACGAGTGGGGAAGGACCTGTTGCTTCCGGTCGGCGCGCTGAGCGTCGGAGCCGCTGATCGGCCCGAGATGATCGCGACGCTGAAAGCGATCCAGGACTTCGGACTGGATCACGAGGTCTTCACCGCCGACGAGCTGCGGGAGCGCTACCCCCAATTCCATGTGGAAGACACCGACCAGGGCATCCTGGACCTGGGCGGAGGAGGCCTGCGCCCCGAGCTGACGGTCGCATCCGGGTTGGCGCTCGCAGAGGAGGCCGGGGCGGACCTGCGCTTCCATACGCCTGTGCTCTCCATCGAGACGGTGGACGACGGAGTCGTGGTGCACACCGAGTCCGACTCGATCCACGCCTCCCACGTGGTCGTCGCAGCCGGCTCATGGGCCGCACGGCTGAACCCGGAACTGGGTCGCGTGGTGCAGGCTCAGCCGTTCCTGCTGACCTGGTTCATCCCACGCCATCTGGAACAGTTCACTCCGGACGTGTTGCCCGTGTTCATGCGGGATCTGACCACCGAGGATCTGGGGGAGATCCATATCTTCGGTGCTCCGAGCCTGGACGGCTACGCGTTGAAGGTCTGCCCGGCGGCTCCCGTGGAGGAGTTGCGCGGAGACGTGGAGACCCTGCCGACCTTGCTGACGCCGGAACAGCTGACCTGGCTGGGAGAGCGGGCTGTTCGTGTGTTCCCCGACCTGCTGCCGGAGCCGGTGCATCACAGCCTGCACCACGACGGAGTCACACCGGACTCCATCCCCGTGCTGGACCGCTCCGAGGATGGTCGGGTCATCACCCTGGCCGGATTCTCCGGGAACGGGTTCAAGTTCGCGCCCCTGTGGGGACGCGTGGCCGCAGAACTGGCCCTGGATGGGAACAGCGAGTTCTGGCGACAGGAGTACTCGCTGGCCGCCGCTCTGGAACGCGAGGAAGCGCGAGGCTGAGGTCAGGCCTCCGGTAGCTTCGCACTCCGGGCCACCTCAGGGTCGGTGCAGGAGGAGAGGTCGAAGCAGCACGGGCGACGCTTCCCGTGCCGCAGCTTGTCCACGCTGACCCCGACGCGTTTGGCGCGGGTGGCCTCGCTACGCGTTGCTTGCACCCAACGCACCCATTCCCAACGTGCCATGGGGGTCAGGGACACCCAGGTCTCCTCCAGATCGGGTGCGGCATCCAGCGCGGAGCGCAGGTCATCCGGGATCGTGACTTCAGGCCACGTCTTGGTGGGTTCCAAGTCGACCGAGACCTCGGTCCCGGGCTCCCATGAGCTGTCGATGCCGAGCGCGTCCAGATTCAGCCAGTGCCCGCGCCGCCCATCCGGCTCCACCACGGTGGTCGCTTGACTCCCGTCCACAGTCACGGTCGCGGCGACCTGGCCACGGGAGGCAAGCGCGAGACTTGCTTCCTGGGGGAGGCGGAGCAGGTGTCGAATGCCCAGCACCTCCACCGTGCCGGTGAACGATATGGGGGTCATGGTGCCTCCTGCTGGTGCTGGCCGGGCTGGAACTCAGGCGGGGACCGACCGGCCACGACGCGACGAGGCCGGCGCATAGGCCTCCCGCAGTGCCCTGTCCACGAGGCCGCCGCGGACGCGGGATCCGGTGAAGGTACGGAAGATCGACACCCACTGGTCGGCCACGATGGCCATTCCGGGGATGGCTCGGACGTCGGCTTCGCGCGCCAGACGGACCACGGGGGTGGAATGTGGGCCCAAGGCCAGGTCGATGACCGCGTTGGCGTCCACGACGGCCTCGGCAGGCAGCGAGAACTCCTGGGCCAGTGGGCCCATGTCTCCGAGTGGGGTTGCGTTGATCAGGACGTGCGTGTCGCGAGGGACCATTGGTGCCCACCTGAATCCGTGAAGTGCTGCCATCAGCCGGCCTGCGTGTTCGTTGCGTCCGGTAATGGTGACGTCCTGATTCCCGTGTAGGCGTAGCGCTGCGCACACTGCGGAGGCGGGGGCCCCCGCGCCGTGGACCAGGACGGAGTCACTCGGGCGGACGCGTGCGCGCTTGAGTGCAGCGGCCACCGCCGAGACCACGGTGTTCACGGCCAAGGTGCTGCCGTCGGCGGCGATGAGCATGGCGTTCGCTGCCCCCGCCTCAACGGCGGAGAAGTCCGTGTCGTCCGCAAGCGTCATGGCCTGGCGTTCCAGGTGTTTGCCCACGATCACGCCACCCGCGCCGTGGGTGCGGGCGTAGTGGAGGGCCGCTTCGAGGTCCAGCGTCGGCAGGGCGTGGAACACGGCTTGGGTGCGCAGTGTCCGGACCAGATGGTTGTAGAAATCAAGAGCGGGAGCGTACGGTCGCGCGCCGACGGAGAAGTACGGCGTAGCGGGGGTGGGGGCGTGGGGCGTACGAGGCACGCGAGGCATACGGCATCGACCAGTTTCTGCGTTCCCGCACTGGAACGCACTGCATGAAAAACGGGGTGGGAATGAGGCCCGCTCGGACGGCCTCACACGATCAATGAGACTCCGCGGAGGAGTCTCGGGTCAAGCATTTTGCAGCACGTCTCGTCAGGTCTTCGTCACACCTGGATCGTTGGGTCTGCGATGACTCGGACGTCATCAGAAATTGCCTCTTGACGGCATGACCTCCGTCACCTCAGACTTTTCTTGTGCGTTCAAAGAATGAACGCCATGCTCACCTAGTGAACACGATGACAAAGTGACAGGAGGAGTTGCCATGACCAAGCAGATGAAGGTCCTCGCCTTCGATTTCAACGGGCCGGCCCATCTCTCCGCGGGACTCTGGCGCTCCGACCGTGACCGCGGCGAGGACTACACCGACCTGCGTACGTGGGTGGACTACGCCAAGGTGCTGGAGGACGCCTGCTTCGACGGAATGTTCTTCGCGGACAACGACGGCTATCACGAGAAGTACAACGGATCAGTCGATGCTGCCATGCGGGACGCGGCCCAGTTCCCGGCCAACGACCCCTCCTACCTGATCCCGGCCATGGCGGCCGCGACCAAACACCTGGGCTTCGGCGTCACCACCTCCACGGCCTACACCCCGCCCTACACGGTGGCCCGCAAGTTCACCACGCTTGATCACCTCACCAACGGCCGCATCGGCTGGAACGTGGTCACCTCCTACTCCGACTCGGCCGCACGGAACCTGGGCAACGGCACCCAGCTCGATCACGACCTGCGCTACGACCGCGCCGAGGAGTTCATCGACGTGACCCTGAAGCTCTGGGAGGGCTCCTGGGAAGACGGCGCCGTGGTCCGGGACAAGGACAACTGCACCTACGTGGACCCCACCAAGGTGCACAACATCAACCACCACGGCGAGCACTTCACCGTCCCCGGCCTCTTCTACTGTGAGCCGTCCGTGCAACGCACCCCGGTCATCTTCCAGGCAGGCGGCTCCCCCAAGGGGGTGGCGCTCGCCGCCAAGACCGCCGAGGCCGTCTTCATGAACTCGCTGACCAAGCCGGCCCTGAGGAAGCAGGTGGATTCACTGCGTGCCAAGGCGATGGAATTCGGCCGGAACCCTGACCACATTGCCACGCTACAGATGATCACGGTGATCTCTGCGGCCACCGACGAGGAGGCGCAGGCCAAGTACAACGAGTACCTGGGTCTCGTGGACTACAACGGCGCCATGGCCCGCTACTCCGGGTGGACCGGCATGGACATGGCCCAATTCGACCCGGATCAGCCCTTCGCGGACGTCAAGACGAACGCGGGCCAGACCATGGTGGATGTCTTCACCAAGCAGGACCCCACCCGGAAGTGGACGCCGCGCGACATCGCCGAGCAGAACGGCTTGGGCGGCACTTCCCCGGTCATCGTGGGCGGTCCGGAGACCGTGGCTGCCGAACTCATCTCCTGGATGGAGGAGACCGGCGTCAGCGGCTTCAACGTGGCCCACGCCGCCAAGTTCGCCGATGTCGAGGACTTTGCCCGCTTCGTGGTCCCCGAATTGCAGAAGCGTGGCGCCATGCGCACCAGCTACGAGGGTTCCACCCTGCGGGAGAACCTCTTCGGTGCAGGGAACCAACAGCTTTTCGCCGACCACCCTGGGGCCGCCTACCACCGCGACGGACTGCCCGACGGCGGGGCCTCGGGCTCCGCTGTCACGGCGGCGTCCGCCGTGGTGACCACCGGCGCGGGCCCGGTGGTGGCGACCAAGCCCGCGCCCGCGCGGGCCTGAGACAGACCGTCGGGCATTCACCCACCCAACACACGCACTTAAGGAGGACACCCTCATGAGCATCATCATCACCGAGCCGGATCCCATTGACCCGGCCGTGCAGCGCCAGGTTTTCGGCGCCCTGCCCACCGGCGTCACCGCCATCACCGGGCTCACTGAGGAAGGCACCCCCCGAGGATTCGTCGTGGGCACCTTCCAGTCCCTCTCCCTGGACCCGCCGCTGGTGACTTTCTGCGTGGACAAGGGTTCTTCAACGTGGCCCACCCTGCGGTCGCTCGGCCGGTTCACTGCCAACATCCTCTCCACCGAGCAGCTTCCCGTTTGCCGCTCCCTGTCCCGCAAGGGGGACGAGAAGTTCAAGGACGTGGCCTACACCGAGTCCACCATCGGCACGCCCCGTATCAATGGGGCGGCGGCCTGGGCTGACTGCGAGGTTCTCTCCGAGGTCGTGGCCGGGGACCACTACATGATCGTGGGCGCCATCGTGAACCTCGAGGCCGGATCGGGGGAGGCCCTGCTCTTCCGCGGCGGCAAATTCGGGGACTTCAACCTCTGGCCCGCACCGGTCCCTGCCCCCACCGCGCAGCCCGCAGCAGCCACCACCGGAAAGGCCTGACTCATGAGCGTCAACCTGGACACCATCACGCAGGCCTGGACCAAGGCCTGGCACGACGGCGACACCGCCGCGTTCGAGTCCGTGATCTCACCCGACTACGTGCGCCACTCCAAGACAGGAACCGAATCCATCGAGGACGTCCGCCGCCAGATCAAGGAGCAGCACGCAGCCTTCTCCGACTTCACCATGAACGTCCTGGACGTCGTCGAGGGCGAGAACGACGCCGCCATCCGCTGGCGCAGCACCGGCGTCCACACCGGCGAGTATATGGGTGTGCCACCCACCGGCCGCACCGTTTCGGTGGTGGGCGCCTCGTTCGTGAAGTTCGAGGACGGCTTGGTGGTGTCCGAGGCCGTGATCTGGGATCCCCGTGAGATGCTCTCGGCCGTAGGGATCTGGCACTTGGGCCACGACACGCGTAAGGCCAACGCATGAGCGCGGTCGAGGACTTCGTTTCCCGGATCCGTGCGCGTGAGCGCATCGTGGGGTACTGGCTGTGCCAGGACTCGCCCATGATGGCAGAGCGGTTGGCTCGCGGCGGTTACGACTACCTGTGCGTTGACCAGCAGCACGGGCTCCTGGGGGCCAGGGATGTCATGAACAACCTGCTGGCCATCGACGCAGGCGGCGTCATGGGCCCGCGGCCCACCGTCGGCATCGTGCGGGTCGGCGCCAATGACTTCCGCACCATCGGGCAGGTGTTGGACGCAGGCGCGGCCGGTGTCATCGTGCCGATGGTGGAATCCGCCGAGGATGCCGAACGCGTGGTGGAGGCCGTGCGGTACCCACCTCAGGGCCGTCGGTCCTACGGTCCGGTGCGCGCAGAATTGCGCCGCTCCGAGTCCCTCGCCGTGAACAACGAGACCACCTTCGTGGCCGTCATGATCGAAACCTCGGCCGGTCTGGACCATGTCGAGGAGATCGCGGCCGTCGAGGGAATCGACGCCCTGTACGTGGGGCCCTGGGACCTGACGGTGTCCCTCTCCGGCGGCCGCCTGGGTGAACCCGATGCCGAGGCCATGCGTGACGCCGCCTTCGTGACGATCATCGAGGCGGCCCACGCCGCAGGCAAGGCCGTCGGCGTGCATTCCGACGACGGCGCGATGGCCGCTGAGCGCCTTGCGCTCGGCTTCGACTTCGCCTCCATCGAGGGAGACGTCATCCACCTGGAACAGATCGCCCAAGAACACCTGGACCAGGCCAGAGCCTGAGCGTCCTCGACCCCACACTCATCCGACGACCCGCTAGCTAACCTCCGAAAGCCCTGAAAAGGAAACGAATCCATGACCAACGTCCCCAGCACCGTGTCCGTCCTGCGCCCGTCCGCCGTCGCCGAATCGGTGGAGTCGGTGCTGCCGGCACTTCCTCCGCTGCAGCACTACATCGGTGGCGCCTTCACCGCGTCCACCGGCGGGCAGTCTCTGGGCCTGGTGGATCCGTCCACCGGTTCCGAGTTCGCGCAGGTGCCGCAGGGTTCCGCGGCGGACGTCGATGCGGCCGTCGCGGCCGCATCCGGTGCGCGGCGTGCCTGGGGGCGGACCACCCCAGGGGACCGTTCCGCAGCCTTGTTGAAGATCGCTGATCTGGTGGAGGCCAACGCGGAGGTGCTGAAGGCGCTGGAGTCCTTGGACACCGGCAAGCCGCTGGCTACGTCCGACGACGATGTGGCCGGTGCCGCCGATTGCTTCCGTTTCTCCGCCGGTGCGGCACGTGCATACACAGAGTTGGGTTCAGGCGAGTACTACCCCGGGCACACCTCCGTGGTGGTGCGTGAACCCATCGGCGTGATCGGCGCAGTGGTCCCCTGGAACTACCCGCTGCTGATGGCGGTGTGGAAGGTGGCCCCGATCCTGGCCGCGGGCAACACCCTGGTGATCAAGCCGTCCGAGCAGACCCCGCTGTCGCTGCTGAAGCTGGCGCAGCTCATCGACGAGGCCGACCTCCTCCCCGCGGGCGTGCTCAACGTGGTCCTGGGTGAGGGCCCGGTGGTGGGTGATCGGTTGGCCACACATGCTGAGGTGGACATGGTGGCGTTGACAGGTTCCGTGCGGGCCGGGTCCTCCGTGGCCGAATCGGCTTCGGCCAGCCTGAAACGGGTGTACTTGGAGTTGGGTGGCAAGGCACCCATGGTGATCCTGGCCGACGCGGACCTGCCCGAGGCAGCCGAACTGATCCGAACCGCCGGGTACTACAACTCCGGCCAGGAGTGCGGTGCCGGTACCCGCGTGCTGGTGCACGAGTCGGTCGCGGAGGAGTTCACCCAACTGCTGAAGGCCCAGGTCCAGACCTACGTGGTGGGCGATCACCGTGCTTCCGAGTCCGTGGAATTGGGGCCGCTCATCACCGAGGCCCAGTTCGAACGCGTCAAGGCCTTCGTGCGGCGCGCCATCGACGACGGTGCGATTCCCGTGATCGGTGGCCAGGCGGCCGCGGGCGAGGGGTTCTTCTACGAGCCCACCATCCTCACCAACGTGGCGCCGGATTCCGCGGCCGCGCATGAGGAGATCTTCGGTCCCGTGGTCACAATCGAGACGTTCGAGACCACCGAGGAGGCCATCGAGCGGGCCAACGACGTCAAGTACGGGCTGGCCGCCTCCGTGTGGACCTCCACCGCGAAGGCCGCCATGGAACTGCCGTTGCAGCTGGACTTCGGCACCGTGTGGGTCAACACCCACCTGGTGCTGGCCAACGAGGTCCCATGGGGCGGGTT
>NZ_JALAGT010000151.1 GCF_022712295.1 Galactobacter sp. | reverse complement strand
CCACCTACGATCACGGAGAGCAGGATGGCGCGAGGGCCGCTCTTCGTCGGCGCCTTGGCCTCCTCGGCCAGGGGTGACACGGCGTCGAACCCCAGGAAAGACAGCGCAAGGATAGAGGCGCCGGCCACCACGGGGCCGATCCCACCGGCGAAGGAGAACGGTGCACCTGCGGAGGCGTCGGGCGAGAAGTTTGCACACGCGAACACGATGAACAGCACGACAAAGATCAGCTGGAACGCGACCAGCAACACGTTGGCGTTCTTCACCACCTTGATGCCGATGACGTTCAGGGTCGTCACCAACGAGATCGCGATGACTGTCACGAGCCACGCCGGCACGGCCGGGAACTGCTCGTGGAAGTAGAGGCTGAAGAACATGTAGTTGACCATGGGCAGCAGCAGGTAGTCCACCATCAGGCCCCAGCCGGTGATGAAGCCGACGCCGGTGCCGAAGGCCTTGCGTGAGTACCCGTAGGCGCTGCCGGCCGTGGGGATTTTCTTCACGATTGACGCGTAGCTGATGGCGGTGAAGGCCATGGCCAGGGTGGTGATGACGTAGGCCAAGGGTAGGCGCCCGCCGGTCATGTCCCCCACCAGCCCGTAGGTGGAAAAAATGGTCAGCGGGACCATGTAGGCCAGTCCGAACATGACCAGGGTGGGCACGTTCATGGCCCGCTTGAGGCGCAGCGTCTTCACCGTGGTGCGCTGCGCGTTCTGGATGCTCATGATCAGTCTCCTGCCGTCTGCAGTTTCTTGGCGTTGTTGTCGGCGCCAGCGGTGATGGGCTCCACGACGGTGCCGCCGATGACGGTGTCGAGGATGTCGATGCCCGGCAGTTCCTCGGCCGAGGCGGCGACCGGGTCCGCGGACCAGATGGTCATGTCGGCGGGCTCGCCCACGCGCAGGTCGCCGCCGGGTGCGCCGATGGAGGCGGTTACGGCCGCGGTGTATCCGGTCAGCACCTGTTGCGCGGAGAGGACCTGGCCGGGCGAGATCGGCGCCTCTCCCCCGTCGTGGCGGTGGCGCAGGCGGGAGTCGGCCATGATGGCGCGCGGGTCGTATGGCGCCACGGGCCAGTCGCTGCCGAGCGCCTCCACGATGCCGCGCTCCACGAAGGTGCGGATCTTGTAGCCCTCGGCACGGCGCGCCGGGCCGAGGCGCTCTGACCAGGAGTCCGCGCCGTCGGGCCGGACGAAAAGCGTGCAGTGCGTAGGCTGGACGCACACCGGGATGCGATGCTCTGCGATCAGGTCGATGGTCTCGTCGTCGATGGTCTCGAGGTGGTCCATGCGATGCAGGACGCCGCGGTCCGGGAGGGCCGCGATGGACTGGGCGACGTGGCGGACGCCGGCCTCACCGATGGCGTGGGTGATGGTGGGGACGTGCGCCTCGTTGAGGATGTTCAGGTTGCGCGTGTAGGTGGCAGGGTCTTGCCAGAAGCCGCGCAGGCCGTCGCCCATGGTGTCCGGGGTGTCCAGCCAGGCGGTGCCATTGTCTATGGTGCCGTCGATGAACATCTTCACGCCCTCGAAGCGCCAGCGGCGGCCGCTTGGCGCTGTTGCTGGTTGCAGCGAGGCGGCGAGGTTGCGGACGTCTTCTTCCGTGAGGTCCGGGGTGCACCACGGGGAGATGCGCAGCTGGATCGGGAGTTCGCCGCGGTTCTCGAGTTCCTGGAGGACCTCGATGACGCGGTCGCCGCCCTGGGCGTCGGCCACGCAGGCGGCGGTGATGCCGTTGGCGGCGAAGTCGTCCAGGAGTGCGCCGAGGCGGTCGGCGAACTCGTCGATGGACAGCGGCGGCACACCGCGATCCGCACGATTCATGGCCATGAATTCCAGGACGTGGCCCGTCAAGGTGCTGTCTTCGCGGGCGGTGAAGCCGCCGCCGTCGGACATATCCTGCGGTTCGTTGATGCCGGCTTCCCTCAGCGCCGCGGCGGACATGACGGCCGAGTGTGCGTCGAAGCAGGCGACGTAAGCCGGGCGGTCGGGGCCCAGGGCGTCGTGCAGGAAATCGTTGGTGACCGTGCCGCCGATCATGTGCGGTTCCAGACCCCAGGCGAAGACCCACTCGTTGTCCGGGGTGATCTGGGCTTGCTTCTTGATCGCGTCGACGACCTGGTCGTAGGTCTCGCATTTCTGGAGGCCAACGCCGCGGGCCATCATGGTGCCCCACGCCGGGTGGGCGTGGCCGTCGATCAGGCCGGCAGTGATGGTAGCGCCTTCGTAGGAATGAATGGTGGCCGACGGGTGGGCCTCGCGGAGCGTCGCCAGGTCGCCTATGGCGACGACTTTGCCGTCTGCGACGGCGACGGTGTTGCCCAGGATTCCGCCGGTGGCGCGGACCGCGTTGGCGGTGAAGAGGGTGACGGTGTGGGTCTGCTGCGACTGTTCGGTTGGCGCGACGGCTGAGGCCGGCTTGGGTGGCAGCACGGACGGGTCGGCATGGTTCATGTTGCGATCCTCAACGGGGGTTGATGTCGGACAAGACGGGTCGACTCGCCCACGAGATCTCTTGTGCCGAATCGTTTCGTCAAAAGTGCCACACGCGGAAGATTGTGGCAAGGGCCACGGAGGAATTTGCGTACCCGTAGCATGGGGACCATGCCTTCCCCTCGTCTGACCATCTCCCAGCTGGCCGCCGAGCTGGGGCTCGGCGTCGCGACCGTCTCCAATGCGTTGAACGGCAAAGGTCGTGTGGCTTCGGCAACGCGTGAGCGGGTGCTGGCCCATGCTTCCGAGCGGGGGTTCAAGCCGAATGCTGTGGCGCGCAATCTGCGAGCCGGAGGTCCCGGGGCGCTGGAGCTGCACCTCCCCCACCAGGCCAAGCACCTGAGCTTCTACATGGACTTCGCATTCGGGCTCGTGGATGTGGCCTCCGAGGCCGGTCGGGATGTTGTGCTGACCACCGCCGACCATCCGCGGGGTGCAGCGGGGACCGGGATCGATGGGGCCGTGTTCGTGGATTGCGAGCTGGCTTCCGAGCGCTTCGCGGAGCTTGATCGGGCCAACGTGCCGCTGGTGATGGCGGATGGGACGCCTGAGGAGTCATCCCCGAGCACGCACGTGATCCGGGCCGATTACAAGGGCGTCATGACGCAGATGCTGGATGCAGCCCGGGTCGCCGGGGCCCAGCGCCCGCTGATGATTCATCCGGATTCCACATTCAATTGCGCCTGGGTGGAGGAACTCAGGTTAGATTTCATCGCCTACGGCTTCGCGGGAGACATCCCAGCCGCCGCGCTGGAGTTCCCGGTAAACGCTCCGGACGCTTCATTGATCGAGTTCGTGAGCCAAATCCTGAAATCCGGCACGCCAATCGGTGAGTTCATTCCTGACATGATCCTTTTCGGCGCCCAAAGATGGGCAGGGGTGGCCTGCGCTGAAATGGGAATAGGCCATCCGGAGAGTGCGGTGCCCTGGGTGGCGTCGATTGCCGGAGATCCGGCGTCCGAGTTGGGTTCGCCAGTGATCGCGGCGCACGACCTGCACGCTCGTGCGTTCGGCCGACGCTGCGGGGAGGCGTTGCTGGACTTCGTGGACGGTACGGCGAAGCCTGATCCCCACTCAGACCAGATCTGGGACACCACCATCACGTGGCCGGAGCACTGGGGCAGCGACGCGGAGTAAATGATTGCTGGGTCGGCTCAGCGAGTGAGAACCAGCCACAGAAGGCAAGCCCGTTGCGCGGTCATTCGGCCAGGCCCAGCTCGTTCTGCCGCCGGGAAGTTTCCTCCAATCCGCTGCTCATCTGGGCGCGTTCCCACTCCTTGTACGCCTCGAGTGACTCGACAGAAATGCAGGGGTGACTGTCGACCTTCCGACAGCCAAGTTTCCCGTCGCCCATGATCTTCGGCATCTGTGGACCATCGACCCCAGCATGAGTGCCGCTTCGGCGGGAGTGGCTTCGTTATGCCCGTGCCTTACCACCACGCGACCGCCACGAGACCCCAGTCACAATCACCGACGGTCAGCGTGATGCTGCGGCATCGAGGTCGAACTCTTCCGGGCCAATGAAAGTGTTCAAACACAAAGGGGCAAAGCTAGCACTGAGCGCGAGAGTCCGTGACACGCGAACGAAATGGGTGATCAACGCTTCCGATTTTCATGCAGCACGAGGGCCCGCACAAGTCATTCTAAACCTATTTCATCAAAGCTAGTATCCGCAGGGCCGAATTTTCTGCCATGCGATCGACTAATCGTATACCAAATATCGCAAGTGGAAATACTATACAACCTGCAATGAGTACCGCCGTGTGACTGATATGAATCGTAGCCCCACCCTCTAAGACGGTGAGGCTAATACAACTTTGTAAAGTGTCGGCGTCTACAGTGTATAACTCGTTAGTGTTGCACGCTTTATTCCACCCTTCCCCTCCAGCATTCATTTTCGCCATTTGATGCATGACTCGTTCAGGATATCCTTTCATTAGGATGATCGTTACCCCAAGCGACACGCCCGATCCGAGTGACTGTGCGATAGTCGAATAGACAAGATTTGTTCGCGAGAGTTTCCTTGAAACAATAATTCTAACCACTCCGGCAAAGAATCCTGCGATAAGACCGGCCGACGAGAGTGCTAGTATCGAGCCTTTGGCGATCGGCAATTCCCCCGAACTTGAGGAGTCGAATACGCCCAACTTTTGAAGCGCAAAGGCGGTGGGTCCGACTAATAGCCCGAATATTAAACCGACGAGACTTCCACCCCCGGACCATCTCGAAAGGGGTTCCAAGATGTCACTCTTTAGCGCAATCCTAGTCCCAAATATAGAAAAGTGGATCAATAGAGTGACTGATATGATCACCAAACCCGTAAATGCGGCCAGAGACCCATACGCCGCGAACCAGTAGTCCCAGGCTAACCTTAATACTATCGAGTCATTACTTCGCGAAGTCAAGGTTTTGGAGATAAGTACCACGATACCCAGCATTAATGCTGTCAATAGGAAAATGCCGCCACCAGCTAAAATCTTGGCCCATCCCGGGTATCTTCTCCATAAATTTCGCGTCCACACGATAGTAGCATGCATGGGGCTAGTTTCGAATCCCGGTCTCCAACCCATGCTCTTATTACCAGTTAATATACGGGCGAAGTCGCGGCCCAGGCTCTTTATCACACAACGAACAATATGTGGAACTTCCTTCCATTTCGCACTATTTTCAGCCCGCACCAATATCTTGGACAGAATCCAGCAACATATGATCTCGAATAAAACTATGTATATGAACACCTGACTTCCGGACACTTGGGTTGCAAAAACGGTTAAAAGTATTGCAGCCGAAGTAGGAATCCACAACTTCCCAGCAACCACACTTGGGTACTGCCACTCGGTTTTGTGTCTAATTATGTTCACTGCAGAGACTGCCGCAAACACAAGTCCACCCCACAGGAACGGGAAGTCGAATGTCATTTATTTCCGCCCGTCACTCCTAAAGACAATCCATCAGCGAAACCGATCATGAGCTGTCGTTCCAGATTTGCAGCCCATAGGTATCGCTTGAATAATTCACCTAAACTTCGGATTGTATGCGACTAATACGATCGAAGTCTTCGTAAATCTATTCTCAGCCAAGGCACCGTTCCTATTGGATGTTCATAAGCAGGTCTCGGGCCCTCGTCATTGCGACGTAGAGGAGGGCACGGCGTCTTGCGGCCTCCTCTTCACGGTCGGGGCCCTTCTGGAACTTGCGCAGATCGCGGAAGGGGCTGCCCTCACCGATACCGGACAACGCCACCACTCGGAACTCCAAACCCTTCGAACGATTCATCGTCAGGACCTGGACAGAGTCACCGGAAGACTTACTGTTGCTAGCGGCGTCGCCGGCTTGGGTGGCCTCCACCCCGTGCCGCTTCAAGCCTTCAATGACCTGCTGCACCTGGTAATTCGCGAACACCAATACAGCCGCATCATTCAGGAGGTGAGGATCAGATTCCGTAGATGCGTCCTGCCATTTCAGCAGTTCCTCGGCGATCAGCCGGTACTCGTCCTCAGCGTCGGTCGGCGAAAGCACCACCGGCTCTGGCCCGGACCTCACCGATGTGTAGCCAGAGCCATCGATCACCTGGTCCTCGACATCAAGGGTGGTTGATCCTTGCAACACGGAAACTGCAGCATCAAGGTTCTGCTTGGTGGTGCGGTAATTCAAGGTGAGCCGACGGGATCGCCCCACAATCCGGATTCCTACCCGGGACAACACCACATGCCGGCCATAGATCCGCTGCTGCGAGTCCTCGGAGATGAAAAGGTCATCCGGCCCCGGGGCAACCAGTGCCCGCAACATCAGCCAGTGACCTTCGTGCAGATCCTGGCCTTCATCCACCAACACGTGATCGGCGGGGCGCACACCACCGGCATCAAAAGCCTCATCCAACAACGCCGCAGCCACGAACGTCCGCTCGGCAAACGTCAGCACGTTCTCGGCGGCAGACTCGGCCCGATACTCCTCGATCACCTTCCACACGGCCGCACGCTTGCCGCGGTTCAGAGCAACACCTCTTCCACGTCGAGGCGCCCGCAGGTAGTCGGCAGACGTCCGCACCCGCTGCGGCAAGACAACGGCCAGATACTCATCCCGCATGAACTCCGGCGTCAGAACGGTTCGGTCCAAGACAACGGACCGTGACGCCATGTCCAGGGCAAGATTCCACTGCGCAAGGTCCTTCGCATCGGTCAGAATGCTTCCAGGAACGTGACGCGGGGACCCGAAAACGGTCTCCATCGCCCGCTCCCCCAGCCCGGAAACGCCAGGTGTAAACCGCCCGGTCAAGACCTCGGCAGCCAACTGATCCAAACCGCGCACGTAGAGACCGGCGGACCCCAGTGAAGCAGCCAGCGGCACCGACGAATCCAGCGCCCGGATTTGCCCCTGCAGCTGAGCGGCCAGCGCCTTGGTGAACGTCGTGGCAATCACCCGCGAAGAATCATCGGCCCGCGTCAGCGCCACCGCTCGGTGCACCACCACCACGGTCTTGCCCGTCCCGGCACCACCGGAAATACGGGCCGGCCCATTGAAGCGCTTCTCCACGAACTTGCGCTGCTGAGGGTGCAGGAAGGTGCGCCACTGCTGGAAATCGCCGGACTCGATGATCTCCCTCAGCGCGTCCGCATCCTCGCCGATGTACGCGAACTCCATCGCGGCGGCCGGGTGACGCAGGCCCGCCAGCAGCTGGTCATCGGTGGCATCGTCGCCAGACACAGTGCCCGACGCCCCGGTACCCGGCCCACCTACGTCAGTCGCCTCGGTGCATCCGGGCGCCTCCGGCGCCCCAGCAGTACTCGTGGAGCGGGAATCCGCGGTTGGATCATCAAGCCCCGTTGATGTTGCCGCAGAGGAAACACTGGCATTCCCGTGAACGACGGACTCGTCCGTGTCCGACCCACCGAGCTGAAGCTCCTGAGCAATGTATTCGGGTGTGTTCCCCACAGCCAGTTCGGTGATCACCAGGCCCTGCCAGGTAGGAACCGTGGCCAGGTAGTCCAGCCACGCTGCCTCGGAAGGCTGCACCTGTGCGGTGCGCACCACGGAAGGATTCACACCGAGCCCCAAGGCCGCCTGAGCCCCGGCCTCACCCAGCGCAGCAAACGGATTAGACGTCTCCGTTGCGGGTGCAGCCCCGCCCTCCTGACCGCCGTCGGACTGGGCGTTCGGAAGCGTGGATTCCCCAGCGGATGGTGCGACCCGCCCTGGAACGGGAGCCCACGGCTCGGGCTGCACATCCACCACGTCGGTGACACCGACCGCCGGGTTGTATTGCGCCTTCAGCCTCCGCGCCTTGTCGATCGCGTCGTCATGCCCAAAGGTCCCGACGTAGAGGTAGTGGCGCCCCTCCTTGGTGTCGAGCAGGAACAAAACAGCACGGTGCTTGTCGTCCACTCGCCCGGTCCGCGCACGTCGATCCGCCGCATTCTTCATGGGCTCGATGTGCAGCCCAGGAGCGGCATCGTTCTCCTGAACCTTGGCCAGGAAACGGTAAATCTTCGCGGACAGACTTCCATCCACATCGGCGAACCGGTTGGAGAGCGTAATGCTTGATCTCACCGGCCCGCCTCCTGATTCTCGCTCGTGTGCGTCGATGTCACCGCGGCCGCCACGGCCTGGGCATCGCCCTGAATGACCCGGACACCGCTCTGTTCAACATCCTGCACCACGGCTGGGTCGTTTTCTAACTCTTCGGGGCTTATGACTGCGACGTGTTGCTCGGGCCAATAAATGTCCACCATGACGCCATCCACTTCTTCGCCGGTGACGGGCAGCGGGAGGCCACCCATGTGAGCCAGCGATGTGAGGAACTCGGATTCCCACTCGGAGGCAGCGGCAGCGACCAGCTCGGCCCAGTCCGCAGACAACGCGGCAGCAGTGTCCGACGATTCGCCGACGGCTTCCGCCGTGGTCTCGCCGGGCGCTGCCACCGACACGTTCCGGACTTCAGCGACCCGGTCCGGGTCCGTTTTCCCGGACACGGTCGGTGGGGAGAGGGGGTCGCGACCGGAAACAGTTCCCACGTGCAGGAGGTCGGGGTCGTTGAAGGAGAGCAGGTTGGTCAGGTGCAGCCAGGTGCGCCAGTCGGCCTTGAAAGCCTCAGTCCCCAGCACGGAGGGCCGCTCGTCCAGGCACAAGCCAACGGCGATCTGCGGCGCCCCCTCGAACTCGACTCGTTGCGCAGTCACGGCCAGGTGGTCGCTCGTCCAACTCCACGTCGGGTTGCCACCTTCGGCCACGTTGCCCGCGCCGGCGGACCCGCCAAGTCCGGCAACTCCAGCCGCTCCGGCACCGACCGCAGCCTCACCCTGCGCCAGCCGCTCCGCGATCAGGTACGCGTTCACAGCCGACTCGATCCCGCTGTTGCGCCTGGACCAGAGGTACGGCACGGCTTGCGCCACCTTGGTCCACGCTGACACGTCAGGCTGGTGCATCCACGCCCACAACGCATCCATGGCCCCGCGGTCGGTGAGCCCCAAGATCTCGGCATCGACAGCGAACCGCTTCTGGATCCCCGGCACAAGCCGGGCATCCTTCCACCGCACCAGATCGGCCGCAACGGGCGCGTTGTCGGCGAAGCTCGTGACGTCGTCGGCCGTGATGGCCCACGGGATGATCCGCTCCACCCCTGTGTTCGGCAGGTAGCCCTCCGAACGCAGGCGCGCCCGCTTGGCGGCGTCGTCAGCCACGCGATTGTGCGCGGTGGAGGCGTGGTAGGCGAATCCGTCCGTGTAGATCGCCAGCGCAATGTCGGTGGCCTGCCCGGTCTCCTGGCGCAGGATGAAGTCCGGTCTGGTCCCCATGACATCCACCTGCGGCTCAAGCAACCACTGCTCGTCCTTACCCTGCAGCTTGAAGCGCAGGGAGTTGGCCAGCATCCCCGGAGTCTCCCGCACTGTGGCACCGGAATCCTCCAGTCGCTTCACCAGCGCGGCCCTGAACTGCTTCTCAAGGTGGGACTCGATGGAGGTGTCCCGCACCCGCTCGGGTGCGTCCTCGATCTCCCAATCGGCCGCGTCGGAACCACCAGAGGGCGACAACAACAACTGCTTCAGCAACTGCTCGGCCGCCAGCCGTGACACGTTGTCCAGCTCAAAAGAATCCGCAAAGGGCAGCAGGCAGTGCTGGCACGCCAGCCGGTCCTGCCCCGCGCACGAACACGAGGAGACCACGCGCAACGCGGCAGCCAGCACCGACCGCACCACACCAGGCTGAGAGAAATCGTCCAGATACCCGGTCCCGCCAGGCACGCGGTCGTGCAGCAGCAGCGCCTGGTTGGAGGACCCGCGCCCGGAGTCGGAGACCCGCAGCACATCCAGGTGGTCGGGATCGCCTCCGATGTACTCGCGCAGGCCCAGCAACAGTGCCGCCTGCAGGGACGGCAGAGCGAACGAATCCCCGTAGGTGATGGCGGCCGGAAGGTGCAGCACCACCGCCTGGGTGCGCAGGGTCCTGGAGAGAGCCACCTCCACGTTGTGCTCGTCGCGGGATTTCCGATACCGGCACCAGGCCCGGTGTTCAAAGGGCTCGTTCTTGCCCACCCGGATGTCCAGCTTGCCGCAGGCCTCACACACCTTGAACAGCGGCGCTTTGAAGGTGTCCCCGGCCACCACGTGTTCGGCCCCTCCGCCGCCACTTCGCCCGAAGTTGATCCACCGGATCACGGCATCATCGAAGTAATCGGCCCCGAACCCACCGTCCATGACATTGGACGCCAACCATCCGGACCGTCGGTGTGTTACGTCCAGGGATGCCGCAGCCCTGATCGTGAACCGCTCGCGCACCCGCTGCTCGGAGCGATCGTTGATGGTGGCCTCGTCGCGCCGCACCTCGGCGGACACATGCGTCATGGGCACCACCCGCAACTGCTGAGAAACGTCCGCGATCCCACCGGACCCACACAGAGCACAGACGGAAGCACGCAACAAAGCGACTGCGGTGTTCACCCACCCGCACTCCGGACACAGCTGCCACCGCTCCACGGCAGAGGCTGCGGGCCCCAGGTCCACGGCATCCACCGCGATCTGCATGCCCTGCGCATAGAACGTGGCCCCGGGCGCCAATTCCGCCAACGCCCCGGACGCCCCACGCGACAACGAGATGGGGTCGGTCTCGAACTGCCCGGTGTTCTCATCCAGCCAGGTGACGGCCACGTCCAGGGACACGGAATCATCCAGCAGCGTGTAGTTGGGCAGCAGCCCATAGCGTTCCAGCACGGAGACCCAGTACTCGGTCTGTGTGAGCTCGCTCAACGACCGCCTGATGGAGGCCAGCGTCGCCTTCGCCGTGCGCAGCTCGCGATCCGCCTCGGTTCTGCGCCCCTCGTCGCCCAGGCGCTTGGCCTCGTCCAACGCAGCCTGCAGGTCACCGTTGACGGCCTCCTGCACCGCTGCGCGTTGGTCCACGAGTTCGGTGACGTCCGCATCCCAGTGCCGGGCGGCCTCGGTGAGATAGGACGCGAAGCCGCTCACGCCGCCACCGGACGCAGGTGCCAACCACGCGCTCAGGTCCTCGCGCGCGCCCTGCGCGCGGGCAACCCCGCTGGGCCCCGAATGCCCGACGGCGCGTGCGAAGTTCGCGACGAGCGTCGCCGCGTGCGCGGCGGCCAGTTCCATGGCCGCGCCAAGGTAGGTTCCGTGCTCAACCGAACCGAAGACGTCGCGCGGGGTTCTGGGTGCTGCGAGGGTGGGATCGAAGGCCACGAGATCCAGTACGGACGCCGTGAACTGGCGGCGCACGATCTCACGGGCCCCAAGATACGTGGCAGGCGGGCGGACGGAACCGTTGATGACGCTCAAAGGATCGTGCAAGCGGGGAAGGTTCTTACCCGTGCCCGGCACGAACGCGACGATCATGGCATTGCCGGTCAGGCGGCCCGCGCGGCCCACACGCTGCACGTAGTTGGCCACCGACGTGGGCAGGGAGGCTAGCATCACGGTGGAGAGGTCGCCGATGTCGATACCCATCTCCAGCGTGGGCGTGGCCACCAGGACGTTGGGGGCGTCCGGCTCGTGCGAGGCGTTCTTGAAGCGCGTCTCGTAGTCCAGTCGCACGTTCTTGGGCAGCAGCGACGTGTGCTCGCGGGCGACCACCCGGCGGGTGTCGTGGCTGGAATAGAGGTCGCGATAGAAGTTGTCCCCCTCCGCCTGATGCGGATGCAGGGTCCCGGTGCAGCGCGCCGTGGTGCACGGCGCGCCGGTGAGCTGTTGCACCACCTGCCGGGTTCCGGGCGTGACGAGCTTGCAGCGTGAGCACTCCACGGCGTGCTCTCCGGCCTTCAGCGCGTCCCCGTCCGGGATGCTCAGCACAATCCGGGAAGCCGAGAGCTGGAAGAACTCCACCCCGCTCTGGGTGCGGAAGGACTTCAGGATCCCGTCGGCGGCGAGCTCGTCCAACAGGGCCCGGGCCAGCGCGCCGGAGTCGGAGGGTGCAACGCCCAGCACCCGAGCGGTCCAGCGCGCATACCAGGCCTGGGTGGAGGTCACCGGGTCGAACGCATCGTTGGGCGGCTTGTGCCCGATGCGCGGGAAGCTCGGGGCGGGACGGCCCTTGGGGAAGGCGGGCGCGCCCTCCCACTGTCGGCGTCCGCCCCAGATCTGCCAGCGGTTGCCATCGGTCTCCAGGTAGCGCTTGAGCCAGTCGTGCTCGATGCCGCCGTGGGTGCGGATACGTTCCAGGATGGCCCTGGCCCACGCGACGAGCTGGGCGTCGGTGGGGTCGGAGAGGAAGGAGATCTGGTTACCCGCGCCGTCCTGCAGTGCGTCGAGTGCGCGCCGGGCCAACCGAGTCAGGTGGGTGGTGGAGTCCGCCTCCACCTGCACGGCCACGGCCTGGGTGAGCTCCAGGGTGCGGCCGGTGGCGGAGTTGAGGCCGAACTCGAGTTCGGCGTCGAAGAGCAGGCGTTGCTTCACTCGCTCGGCTGCCTTCACCGACTCGTCCTTGCCCGCGAACTTGGGGTCCCAGTAGGGGCGGAAGTTCCGGTGCTCGGTGAGATCCGGCGGGGTCAGGGCAAAGCGCTGCTCCGCGCTGCCCGCACCGCCCGCGCCTCCGGGTGCCGCCAAGCTCATGGCGGTGGCGACCACGCTCTCCAGCGACGCCCGCCCGGCGTGCACATCCATGCCGGTGGCGGCGATGGTCTCGGCGAGGGCACGCCGCAGGGTGGAACGCAGCGTGAACGTGTGCGAACGCGCCTGGACGAAGCCCGCCCGGTGCGCGGCGTCCTGCACGGAGTCGGTGAAGACCAGGGCCTTCTTCTCTTGCGTGTTCAGGGCGTCGGAGCCAAACAGCCCGGAGACCGCCACGGAGAGCTGCGTGGCCAACGACGATCCGGTGAAGCGGATGGCGTCCTTGGCCAGGCACGCCGGGCAGACGTCATCCAAGGCCTGCTTGCCGGGATCGTCGTCGTGGCTCATCAGGGCGAGCACGGGGAACACGTGTCCGGCGCGGTAGGACTCGTCGTCATCCTTGGGCAGGTCGTGATTCAGCGAGCGGTTCACGGTGTCCAGGAACCACAGCCCGTCCGATCGCTGACCGCGTGGCTGCGTGGCCTCGTCCAGTTCCGGCGCGCCGGACATGAGGGCCCGGAAGCGTTCGTTCCTGGACAGGCGTTCGCGGCGCACGTTGGACTGGTCCTGCGCCAGGTCCGTGCCGGTGGAGGCCAGCAGCACTCCCCAGCCCGAACGCCCACAGTGCCTGCAGTAGAGCGAGGGCAGCACCAGGGAGACGTCGTCAGGCCCGGCAAGCGGGGGCTTGCCCTCGTCACTCCAGCTGAAGCGTGGGATCTCATCCACCGTGGCATCCAGGCGAGTGAGTTCCCGCACCCAGAGGTGCGTCTCCACGGACAGCGACTCGCGACCGCGCTTCACGTCCATAGCACGGACATGGGAGATCAGCGCGATGACCAGCGCCAGGAACTCCTGCAGCGCCTCGCGTTGCAGCGCATAGACCTGCTCGTCGCTGCGCTGGCGAGTGCGGCGCAGGCCGGGAAGCAGGTTCAGCCGGACTCCCGGCAGCACGCGCTCGGTGAGGTCTTCGAGGGAGATCGCATCGGTCGCATGGGCCAGGATCGCGTGGACCAGGGGCGAGGTCCGCAACAACTCCAGCCCCGAGTTAAAGGTCAGCTCAGGGTCCAAGGTCGGTGTGGCCTTGTGGTCTCCCCTTAACAGGCGGTAGGCCGCCTGCATGACGCCTTCCAGGTCCCCGGCCTCGGTGAGTTCAGCGGCCAGGTCCCTGAACTCACGGACGCGATCCACGTCCAGCTGCGACTGGTCGAACGCAGGTACCGCATCCAGCCCCGACCATTCCTGCGCGGTGAAGCGGTCCTCAGTCACCACGGCGTCGGGGCTGAACGTCTCGCCGAAGACGGTCTCGGCGAAGCGCAGCATGGCGCCGGGGTCACCTTCGGTGCCCAAGGTGGCCGACGTCGCCACCGGAGTCACCTGCCCCAACACGCCTCCCGCGGTGGCGGGGCCGACGGCACCGGGCTCGGCGGTGTCGGGCTCGGCGGTGTCGGGCTCGGCTGCGGAGCCTCCGGCGGGCTCAGCGGATGCGTCGTTGGTGGCGTCGGCCGGGGCGGGCAGCGCGAGATCGGCCAGCGGGGTGCCGGGGTTCTCCGCGTGCGCCCTGTGCCGGGCGAGCATGAGTCCCAGCCGCCGGATCAGCAGGGCCACGTCCGTACCTTGGGCCCCGTCGTAGGTGTGGAACTCGTCCAGCACCAGGTACTGCAGCGAATCGGCGGACTTGGCCCAGATGGGCGCGTCCTCCGGGCGCAGCAGGAGCATGTCCAACATCTTGTAGTTGGTCAGCAGAATGTCCGGCGGGGTCTCCCGGATGAGGCCGCGGTCGGTGATGAGCCCGTCCTTGGTGACCGCGGTGCGGTGCTCGTTGGCTGCCTCACCCGTGTACAGGGCTGCGGTGACGCCGCGCAGGGCGTCGTGTTTGGTGATGAGGTGCGCCAGGCGCCGAGCTTGATCATTGGCCAGGGCGTTCATGGGGTAAAGGATCAGCGCCTTGACGCCCGTGATGCCCTCACGCTTGGCCCGCAGCACATGGTCGAGGATGGGGTAGAGGAAGGATTCCGTCTTACCCGAGCCGGTGCCCGTGGTCACCAGGGTGGGCTGCGGACGGCGGAAGCGCTGCCCTGCCAGGATCTGTTCGTCGCTCGGCTTGGAGGCGAGCCGCTTGAACGCCTTGGCCTGGTGACCGTAGGGCGGGAACCCCTCATACCAGTCCAGGGTGTCCTCCCACCCGGGTTCGGCCGGCTTGAACGGCAGCCGAAGCCGCAGATAAGGCCCCTTGAAGATCCCGTCATCCGGATCTGCCAGGAAGCCGTCCAGCGACTCGCGCACTCCCCTGTCGGTGAGCGCGAACGTGGTAGTTAAGTAATCGGTCAAGCCACGCTTGAGGTCGCCGGTCTGGAGCGAGGGCAGGAGTTCCATCAGGCGGTCACGTCCTCTTCCGGCTTGTCGGTTTCGGCTGGGCGATCGGCGTCGAGGGTGTCTGCATCTGCCAGCGGCTTAAGTTCCGCATAGGCGTCACGCATGGCTTGCTCCCGGTCGAACGGCGCGTACGGAGGCTGGAACAGGTACTCCACGCCCGATTGCGGGTGAGTCCACCGGAACTCCTCCCCGGCCTGGGCATCCTTCTTGTGTTCGTTTGGAACCTTGCGGCCGTTGGCGTCATACAAGGTGGAACGGTCACTTTTCTGCAATACACCGAAGTCAGTCCTATATAGAGATATCAAGTCGTCAATGCCAATTCCGAACGCTAGCGCGGCAAGCGAATCTGCTTCGGATGTCAATATCTGACGTTTCAAAGCATTTGACTCGTATCCAATTACCGACACGCACTCTTGGCCAAATAGCTCCCTGAATGGCGGAGCCAAGCAAAGCTTCTCAGCGCGGTCCGCCAATTCCTCGGCGTAAACCGATGGAGTTGGCACCGGGAACGAGGACATCACGGAGGGCTGAAGATGCGACGAGCCACGGCTTCTAACAAGACTGTCCGTAATCAACGACGACCATGCTCCGCATATGGAATAGAGCCTCCTGGTGGAAATATTACCGAACATAGACATAAAATTGAAGGTATGCGCCGGCCCGGGAGGCAACACAGCTACTTGCAGAGTTCGAGCCCCAGTTAGACTAATCCATTCACGCCAAGTCAAGCGCGGGAACTCCACTTCAGGCTGCCCTTCGAGCTTCCTCATCCCGGCAATTCGGTCGGAAGGTTCGACCACGTACTGAAATGCGGTGTGCGGTAAATACGTTGATGAGAGACTTTCTAAATCAATTTCGATACGGTCAAGATTATTCTTGGCGCTACCAGTCCCGTCGGCTGCAAACGGGTTGCATACTCCGAAGCGCCAGCCGCCTTGAAGGATGACGTCGTCCCAGGAGTCCGGCACGGCGGAGCCGACCTCGAAGTACCCCTTCTTCCGGTCGGTCGTCTCATTCCACCCTGATGAGAACTGGAGTCCGAGCTCGCGCACTCGCGGTGCCGCCGCCAGTTTCTCCAGCACGCGCTCAGACGCAGTATTTACCACGTAGACCATGCGCGCCTGGATGGGCGGGGTTCCCTCGTCGTCCAGCAGGCCGCCCCAGACCTGGAGGGTGGATCCATCCACGTGCAGCAAACGGTCTCGATGTGGGCGGGTGTCCCAGTGCCCTTCCTCGTCCTTGATTCTCGGCGCGTTCCCCGAACCATCGTGGTGGAACGATTCCTCCACAGTGCGCGGATGGAACAAGGAGGATGCATTCACAAACCGAGGCTGTTCCGACGAATGACCATAGACGTGCACGCCGTAGGACACGTGATGGTCGATCTCGTAGAGCTTGAACTCGTTGATGAACTGCCAGTGCCGCCGCAAACGCCTATACGTCTCCGCGCGGAGAGAACCGGCCTTCTTCTCAGTGAAGTGGGATTCGGGGTGCACCAAAGACTGCACTCCGGTCGGAGATCCGTGCCGCCACACGATCTCCATGAACGACCGATAAAGATCGGGACGCAAGCCATGCGTGACTGGCGCGGTGTCGATGCCGGTCAAGAACTCCCGCGTAGACACGATGTCCCCCGCAGTTCCCACCATGAACTCCACGAAGTCCTGGTTGGCCAGCGCTTGCGCCTTCCGCTCGTTGCGTTCGGCCTGAGTGGTCCTGTCTTCAACCTGCCACCAAGGGTCAAACTCGGCGAAGGTCGCAGTCTCGTCCCAGTCCGGCCTCACCCACGGCGGGTTTCCCACCTGCAGGTCGAACCCGCCTCTCGCGAAGACGCCGGCGAAGTCCAGGTCCCAGTGGAAGAACCCCTGATCTGCCGCCACGCGTTCGGCCACCTGCAGCCAAGGGAACTTTTTCAGTGCGGTCTGCACCGCCACCTGCCCGGAGAGCGAGCGGTCCAGTTCCTCGGCCCCGCCCAGTTCCTCCCAGTTGGCCTGGGACAGGAAGCTGGACTGGCCCGCGGTCTCGTATTTGCGCGTCTTGCCCTTGAACTGGCTGTCCGGAATCGGCGAGCCCAGCAACGCCTCACAGGTGGCGATCCACTCGTCCATGCTCGGAGGAGTCGCGAACTCGGTCTGCCCGAACTCGCCGCGCACCTTGATGGACTCATCGGTCAGCGGCCAGAACCACAGCGCGGTCCAGGCATCCATGACTCGCCGCAACCGCCGATACGCGCCGTTCGCATCCGCAAGGGACGCCTCGATCTCGTCCCGAGTCACCACTTCCTCATCAGCATCACCGGCGGCCCCCGCGCCGCCTTCCAGGTTCAGCCCCTCGCGGCCGAAGAAGTCCACGTATCGGGAGCTCTGGTTGGCGGCCACCTGCAGTCGGCGCAGGGCGAAGGCCCACAGGGTCTCCACCCGACGGCTCAGGTTCTGCAGCTTGGCGATCTGGTCCTTGTTCGGCTTGAGCCGTACGCCCTTGCGCCAGTCCTTCAGCGCCTTCTGGGCATCGGGCACCAGGTCCTTGACCTCCTTGGCGTCCGCCGCGGCACCCCACCCCTCGCTGGGCAGAAGGAAGTGATGGATCTTTCCTTCCGTGAACGGATCCTGGGCGTCGTGGCGCATGGCCTCCGCCAGGCCGGTGAGCGGGGCATCGACCGGGGTCTCCTTGAGCCACGTCTTGGTTCGAACCTGGTCCACGCGGTACAGGGAGCGCCTGGCACCGATGAGCGAGTTACCCCGGCGCAGGCGCAGCCCGAACCACGGGGCCTGCAGCCCGGGAACCATGGTGTCCAGCCAAAGCGAGACCTCCGCCAACTCCACCGCGGTGGCGTTGAGATCGACGCCGTGAATCTGGTGCAGGGCGATGTGCGCCTTGACCTTCTGCAGCTCTCGCGGGTACTCATCGGCCGGGATCTCCTCACCCAATTCCTTCTGGCGGCGGGTGAGATATTCGGCCGCGAGCTGGCGCACGGCCTCGATGGCGAATGCGCCGGATCCCAGTGCGGGCTCGCACACGGTGAGATTCAGAATCTCCTCCGCCGTGGTGATGTGTTCGTTGCCTTCGCCGTCCTTTTCGCTTCCCGATGCGCCATCCTCCGGCTGGTCTAGCAACTCGGCCAGGGCCTGGGACACCACGAACTTGGTGATGACCTCCGGCGAGTAATAGGACGCCGACTGCTGGCGTTCGCGCCCAGCCAGGCGGTAGACGAACTCGCCACTTTTGTAGGAGCGCGGGCGGGTGTACCCGGTGACGGGATCGTGTTCGGTGACGAAGTGTTTGGGGTCGATGCTCTCCGCCTGACTGGCGGGCACCACCCAGGAACCCTTGGACGCGTCACCGTTCTTGGCGACCTCGCGCAACTCCTCCTTGGCGATGAATCCCGTGAAGGACATCAGGCCCTCATACACGCTTCCCAACTGGTTGATGCCCAGCTCGGCGTAGGAGATGTAGCCTCGGTCTTTTTTATTCTTCTGTTTGGTGAGCAACAGCAGCTGCAGCACCTTCTGGACGGCTTCATTCGACAGTTGCACCTCGTCGATCAGCGCCGTGGCGGCGGGCCTGAACAGGTCCGCCTTGAGCGAGCGGAAGGTGAGGGAATCGCCCGCCGGCTCCGCGCCGTCGGGCATTTCTGCGGTGCCGAGCGCGCCGTCAGGCGCCGTGCCTCCCCCGCTCCGCCGCGGCGTGTGGTCCTGATCCACCAGCTCGAAGAGCCGGGCCAGGGACAGGTAGAGGTGCGTGCCGTTCAGCTCGCGGTCACCGTCCAGCTCCACCAGCGTGAGGTCCCGCAGGCGATCCAGTCCGTATCCAGCGTCGTAGACGTCATCACCCACGGGGAGCACGCCCATCTCCGGGCTGGCCTCCGCATAGAGCAGGAAGAGGATGCGGTAGAGGAAGCGGAGCGACTGCTTGGCCAGCTCGTTCCCGTCGATGTTGTCATTCCCGCCGCCAACCCCGTATGAGTCGTTGTAAGTGTCGGTGTACACGTCCAATCGGCGCCGCAGCACGTCATTGGCGATGATCTCGATGGACTCCCGGATGCCCTGGCGCAGATCGCTGGAGACGCCCACGGCGTGCTTCACCGAGCCCTCCAGGACGGTGTCCCACCAGAGCTCGCCCTCGCCTGTCGCCTTGAAGGCGTCGGCGGCCATGACGGCCAGGAAGTGGTCCAGCTCTTTGCCCTTGGCCTTCTCGTTGCCAGCGCGCTCCGCCACGAGCAGGGCGTCCGCCGCGATCCACTTGCCCAGCGGCCACTTCTCGGCCTGGGTGATGAGGATCCATCGGCCTGCAGTGACCATGACCCAGCTCGGGGCGTCGTCGGAGAGGAAGGCCTCGGAGACGAGTTCCGCGGTGGAGTAGGTCTGGGCTTTGTCGGTGCCGACCTCCGTGACGGTGCCCAGCGGGCGGCCTGCGTTGGGGCGCTCGTCGTCCGAGTCCAGCCTGGCCAGGATGTCGTCCGGAGATCCCGCGGGGTGGGCGGTCAGGTGCAGTAGGACGCCGCTACGGGTGGCGTTCGGGACGTTGAGTTCCCGGGTGCCGCGCTGCAGCGTGACGTCGTGGCCGCTGGTTGGTGCGAATCCGAGCGATGTGCGCAGCAGGTCCGCGCTGGTCGCGATGGTGTCGTCCGACGGGGCCTCCTCCAGTGCGGAGAGGGCCTCGATCAGCTTGCCCCGGGCGGATGCGAAGCTCGTGCGCACAGAATCGTGCCCGGCGGCCTCGTCCTCGTCCCACACCTTGCGCCGTTTCAGGACTTCCGCGAGGAAGGATTCCTTCTTGGCGTCCGTGGTGAAGAAGTGCTCGGAGACGAAGTCCTCGCCGATGACGATCGAGTCAAAGGAAGCCATCAGGCGGTCTCTCCGTTCCGGTTGGTGACTGATGCGGTCGCTGCGGGTTCTGGCTCAGATTCCGGCGCTGGTTTTGGCGCCGGTTCGGGTGCCGGTTCGGTCGCCACCGGGGTGTCCTGCGGCAGGACCACGATCAGCGGTTTGACCATGGAGCGGCCCGGGCGGAGCTTGTCCGCCAGTTCTTGCTCCCGTTCCACGCGGTCACGCCGGGCCCTGATGTCCGCGGTCTGGTTTAGGTCAAGGGCCTCCTGCTGCCAGGCCTTGGCACGATTGGCCCAGGCGTCCAGGCGCTGTTCCGCGTCCTGTGCGGCACCGGCGGCGTTGACCTGAAGTGCCCCCTCCGCGCTGTCCACGGCCTGTTGGATGAGGCGGTCCAGCCCGCTCACGTCGGGGGCGCCGGGGTTCTGCGCGTTGGAGGTCAGGCCCACGGTCCTCAGGTACCCCGGCAGATCCACCACGGCCTGCGCCGGCGCGAAACCATCGCTGACGTGCTGCACCTTGGTGATGGTCCGCGAGATCACCTGCCCACGTCGGTTCAACAGCGTGCCCAACACTAACGTCTCCGGGAAGTCCACATTCCCACGAACGGCGATCACCTGGTTTTCCGACAAACCGACCAGCGCGCTGTCCGCAGCCCATTCGAGCACCGGGTGGAGCGGACCCAGATAAAGGGCTTCCGGCCAGGTGGAGGACTGTTTGTCGGTGGCATTCTTGCGCGCCGCGTCCAGTTCCTGTTGCCCCTTCTCGATGGTGGTGGCGAAGAGCAACTTCGAATGGCCGTCACCCTTGAGCGTGGCCAGGTACTCCTTGGGCAGATGATCCATGCGCCGCCGCAGGCCGCGCGTGTTCTCCCCCGCCGTCAGCTCGGCAATGTGCTCATGGTTGTGCTCATGCCAGCCCACCTGCTCTTCTGGTTTCAGGAACGCCAGGTGCAGCGCCTGGTCCAGGTAATCCACCTGGGAGGCATACAGCCCGGTGGCATCCGGGGCCCGTTCAGCCTCAATGCCCGACGCCGCGTGGCCGGCCCCGTCGTCCCCGTGCGTTCCGCTCGGGGCACCCGAGGTGCCGCCTGCGGCGGCAGGCGAGCCCACGCCGTCGGGCATGGGGTCACCGTCCTCCGGGATGTCATCCCACAGCCAGCCCAGGAAGTCGTCATCCGCCTTGACGTCGTCGACGCTGCGGAGGACCTCGTCTTCGTCCTTCTTCCCGGCCAGGACCTGGCGGATGCTCTCCTCCTCCTTGACGGCGGAGAACTCACCCATCATGGAGGCCACGTCGCCCAGTGCGGTGTGGGCCTCGTGTTCGCGCTCCATCAAGCGGGAGAGAACGCGGAGGTCGCCGCCGAACCTGGCGTCGCTGGGATCGAGAAGGAGCGTGGCGATGCGCGGGGATTCGCGCTGCCCGAATCGGTCGATGCGGCCGTTGCGCTGCTCGATGCGGATGAGGCTCCACGGGATGTCGAAGTGGATCAGGTCGTGGCACTCGGCGTGGAGGTTGACGCCCTCGGAGGCGACGTCGCCCGTGACCAGCACGCGGACGTCTGACTTTCCGCGGCGGAACTGGTCAACCACCTCCTGCTGGCGGACGTCGTCCAGGCCGCCGTGGAGGATCAGGACCTGGTGTTCCTTCAGGCCGAGGCTCTTGGGGAGTTCGCGTTGCAGCCAGTGGAGCGTGGCCACGCGTTCGGCGAAGACCACCGCGCGATGGTTGCTCTTGGGGCCTACTTTGACTGTGTTTTTGAGTCTTTCCACCAGGGCGGCGTACTTGGCCGAGCGTTCACCAGCGAGGCTGTGCTCGTTGAGGTCCTTGAGCGTTTCCAGGGCCCGGATCTCGCGTTGAGTGTCGGGGCTTGTGGCGCGGGAGGTCAGGTTCTTGAGGCGGTTGGTGACGGTTTCCTGCAGGGCAGCCGCCGAGGAGAGGAAGGCCTTGGCCAGGGTCCAGCCGAACATGGCCGCACCCTGCCCCGTGGCCGGGGACTTGCCGCTGTCCGGGTGGAGCCAGGTGCGGGAGAGCTCCGTGGCGACGGCGTCCTCTTCTGTGGTCGGCTTGACGAGGATGTTCTCCGGTTCCTTGCGTTCGGCCCAGTCGGCGCCGACCACGGAGGCCACCTCATCGGAATTGCGGTGGCGGCGGATGATGAGGTCGCGGGCGCGGTCCTTGTCCACCGTGCCGTCCGGGTTCACCGCGGTGGGGTCAAGGAGACGGATGAGTTCTGCGAAGGACCTCGGGTCGCCGTTGTGGGGCGTGGCGCTGGCCAGGATGAGGGCATCCGTGGTGGAGCTCAGGAGGTTGGCGAGCTCGTTATTCTGGGTGTTTCGGTTGACCAGGTTGTGGGATTCGTCGATGACTACGGCGTCCCACTTCATCTTCTTGAGGTGGGTGCGGTAACGCGCCGACTTCAGCGTGTCCACGGAGATGATGGCCCGCTTGTAAAACGTGAACGGGTTGCGCGTGGCTGGGAGCTGCTGGCGGACCTTCTGGATGCCCACCGAGTCGAGGCGAACGAAGGGCAGGGCGAAGCGGGTCCAGAGTTCCTGTTGCATCTGTTCCAGGACGTGCTTGGGCGTGACCACGAGGATGCGGTCGCCGCGGCCCCTGCGCACCAGCTCCGCGAGGATCATGCCGATCTCAAGGGTTTTGCCCAGGCCCACGGCGTCGGCAAGGAGGATGCGAGGGCGGACGTGCGTTGGGTCCAGGGCCTTGCGGACGGCCGCCTGCTGGTAGCTCAGCGGGCGGGCCAGCATCTGCGTGGAGACGGTGAGGGCGTTGGAGTTGCGTTGAAAAGGGGTTTTGCGGAGCGTGGTTTCCAGCAGGAGGCGGGCCTTGGAGTACCGGGAGGAGCCATCGCCGACGATCTTGGCCTCGCGGGGATTCTTGACCTGGATGTCGTCGAGGCTGGATTGGAAGGCGGCCGACTGATCCTGCACCAGGCCCTGCAGGCCGGTCACTCTGATGGTGATGCCGTCGCTGGTGGACTCCACGCCGGTGACCAACCAGTCGGCGTCGCGCACGGTGACGACGGAGCCGGGGGCGACGTCCGGAATGTTGCGCCGCTCTCTTGCGTACGGCTGGTCTCGCTGGTCTCCGGGGCGAGCGACATCTATGTGACTCCTCGGGTGCCCCTGCCTGGCGGGCGCGGGGACCTCTGACTGCCCTTCCCTGGTTCTCGCCATGCGCAGTCGCGCCGGCGATTCCCTCGTCTGGGCGACGGTGGTTGATCTGACATTCGTCACTCTAGCGGTGCGTGTGCTGGGACACGGGATATCTGTGAACTTGGCAGCCGCGCACCCCGACGGTCTATTCCTGTTCTGCAAGATCAACGGGGGTTGATACTGATCTCAGCCCCGTTGACGTCGCAGGCACGAGCTGAACCCTGGAACCGCCTCGCCCCGAGCGGGCCCCATCCGGACAGCCACTTTCGTTCGTCAGCACAGCGTCCTCGGCGCACGAGGCCGCCATCCCGCTGCGATTCGCTCGCCGATGGGGACCGCACCTCATCGCCTATCACTTGCACCTGCACCGCTCCACTGTGGGCAGGGTGCTGGCCCGGTTCCGGATGCCGAAGCTGGTCAGCGTCGACCAGGCCACCGGCATGCTGGTGAGAAAACCGAATCCGGTGCGTTGCCAGGTCGCGCGCCCCGGTGAGCTCGCCCATGTGGACATCAAGAAGCAAGACCGAACGAGAAGCCGCCTGCACGACGTGGCTGCTACTACTACAACCACCACAGACCAACACCGGCATCGGCGGCCAAGCACCCTCAGAACGCGTTCACAACGCCACGGGGAAGTACACCTAGGCGCCAAGCGTGGCCACGCGATGAGATGCGGAGGCTCCGGAGGTCAATGAGCCGCCAAGCATTCCGTCGGACCTTTCACGCACCATGAGGGTAGCGAGTTGAAGGAGTTGGGATGTCATCCACATATGCCGATCCATGCAGGAAGGTGATCTTCTCGGACCGGAAGAAGGCCAAGCAGGCTGCGCGCAAGCAACCGGGATCCAAGTTGCACGTCTACCGGTGTCCCCATGATCGAGGTTTCCATCTGGGGCACCTCCCCAGCGCGGTCAGGACAGGCCGAGTGTCCGCATCCCACTACTCGCGCGCTGGAGGCGCCACCAAGACACCCGCCACGAAACCACGGATCAACTTCATCGGACTCAGGATCCATGAGTTGGACCGGACGGGGCATCTGGACCAGATCGGTGCGCTCGTGGCATTCACCATCGCCGAGTCACAACGAATACAGCACTTGAATCCCACGTGGACCGAAGCCATGTCATCGCTACCGGTGGCGCTCACCAACCTCATCTACAACGTCCCGACAGGATGGAAGGCGCCACCTAAGGTCGATCCGTCAGCTTGGTGGAAGGAGAAGATCCTGGTTGCCCTCATGTTGAATTTGCGCAGTCGCCGCTGGGTCGATTTCGACCGTTCATATCGATCCCTCCGAACCGGATCGCGTGGCCGCGAGCTGGTCAGCCGTTAGCCACATCATTGATATCTTCGCCAGCAGACGACGGCGCGTTGGCGGCCGACACAGAGCAGGCGATCGCCGAATTCGAGTGCGGAAGTAATTCGACTTCTTGACCGCCAAATGCCATTCTTTGAATGTCATTGTTTTCGGCGTGTCGTCCACAGTTTCGACGCTCGGACGCCGATTACTGGGAGTTCGCTAGGCATTTAACAAATTGCTTGACGTCAAATGGTGTACTAGTACACTTAATACATGGCAGCCAAGCATGGTTCCCATGATGAGGGAACCGATGTAACGAAGGGGACTCGGGCGGCGTCGCCGACACCGGGAAGCGACCCCTCGCGCAAGGCTGCAACGAAGAAAAGCGGCCGGCGCAGGAATTCGCAACGCCCAGCCGTGGGCAACGGCAAAACGCATCCCGAGATCGCGGCGCTCACGGACAAGCTGAATCGCTTCCAGCACCAGGACCTCTCCGGCCTGGACGACGCCGACACCCTCGCCACCATCGGCCAGATGGAGAAGCTCACCCACATGCTTCAGGCCCAGCAGGCCGTCCTCACCGCCCATCTCGTGGACCTCCGCAACGAAGTACAGAAGTCCAAGGAACGTTCCATCCGCTATGTTCGCTCCGGAGTCATGCGAGACGTGGCCCTCCACCGCGGACTCAACGCGACCCGCGGACGCAAGGTCGTGGACCTCGCAGTAGATGCACCCAGCCAAACCCCACACATCTTCGAACTCTTCACCGAGGGGCAGGTCACCGAGGACGACCTCGTGATCTTCTTCGACGAGACCACGCTGCTCACCTCGGACGGCCGCGTACAGGCGGACTCCGAACTCGCCGACGACGCCCCGTACCTGGGCGAACGAGAACTCCGCCATCGGCTCCGCTTCACCACTGCGAAACTCGAACCCGAACTCAGCGCAGAGCGTGCGCGAAAGGCCGCCGAACAACGCCACGTCAGCGTCCGGCCCGGGCCGGACAGCATGAGCAACCTCTCCGCGCTCATCCCCGGCGCCTCCGCGATGGCAATCGAGAGCATCCTCGTCAACTACGCCAAATCCAGGCGAGCGGCCGGGGACGAACGCACCGAGGCGCAAGTCAAGGCAGACGCGCTGACCGGCATCGTCATCGGCTGGGCAGAGGCCACGGGCCGGGTGCCCCGCAGCTTCACGGCAGCCCATCGCATCCAGCAGGCCTCCCATATGAACCCGCCCGGCGCCGAGCCCGACGCCGACATATCCGGAATCGCCTCGCTCGGTACCACCCCTGCCGGCACCGAACCTGAGGGCGCCGAGCCCGCGCCAGCGCGGGCCCCAGCCACCGCCGTCGGGCATGGGGACAACCATGCCCAAACGAACACCGAACCCGGCCCAGACGATACCGATCACCAAGACGTGCCGGGCTTCGCCGAAGTGGACCAGGCACGAGAGGCCTTCGCCGCGTTCCTGCGCAAACCGGACGGAGCACCCGACCAAGCCGGCACCGGTCTGCACACCCGCGTAGGCGTGCAGGTGAACCTGGTCATCACGGACCTCGCCGCCTTCGGCATCCAGGACACTCCGGCGGAGATCTTCGGCCTCGGCCCCGTTCCCGCACCCCTCGCGCGCCAGATGATCCTCACCGCGGTGCGCAGCCACGCCGCGACCCTGAAGCGCCTCTACACCGACCCGACCACCGGCGCCCTCGTCGCCATGGAGTCCAGGTCGCGTATCTTCCCCGACGCACTCGCGAACATGGTCGGCCTCCGGGACAAATTCTGCAGGCATCCGCGCTGCAACTCCCCCATCCGGCAGATGGACCACATCACCCCGCACGCCGCTGGCGGCACCACCAGTTTTTCCAATGGCCAAGCCACCTGCGTTCGCCACAATTTGATCAAGGACTCGCTCGGCGCCACAACGACGCCGGAGCCTGTAGGGCCGGATTCAATGCCTTGCGGCACGGGGCAGGTCACGACGACGCTCGCCTCCGGCGCGCAATTCGTTTCCCCGGCCAGACCCTTCCCCCATGAGGATCCGAGCACCATCGCCTCCGGCCATTACTGGGAGGGATACCGGGCAGGCAGGGCGTTCGCGGAGTCGGCCCTGGCCGATCGCGAGAGCCTCGTCAGCAGCAAGGAGGAGGCCAACTTCGACCGCGCCATCCGGCTGAGAAAGACGGCCGCGCATCTGGCGGACGAGTCGGCGGAGATCACTCGGCTTCGTTCGGAGCAGGAGCGCGAAGCCGAGCAGCTGAGGCGCGATACGGAGGACCTGGACCGGAGGGCGGCCGAATGGGGCCGGCTCCGCGCCGCCCTCGATGAGCAGCTTTCGGAAACGTCGTCGTCGGTCCCCGTGGTGGAACTCTTCCATTCGGCCACGACGATCATGGTGGCTGGGGTCGCAGCGCGGATGAAGCTCGGGGCCCGCGCCACCACCGCCACCCCACCGTCCGGACAGGAGCCCCACACCCCATGAT
>NZ_JALAGT010000150.1 GCF_022712295.1 Galactobacter sp. | reverse complement strand
GGGTCCCTGCGTCGGATACGGGTACCTGGGGGTGGGAGCGGGACTCAGGCGCCGAAGGCGAAGTCCGCTCCGGGGATGGCCTCGAGAAGGTTGCGCGTGTACTCCTCGCGCGGGTTCTCGAAGACCTCATCGGTGGTGGAGGCCTCCACGACCTTGCCCTTGCGCATCACGGTGACGTGGTCCGCCACCATGCGCACCACTGCGAGGTCGTGCGTGATGAACATGTAGGTGAGGCCCAGTTCCGACTGCAGCTGCGCCAGTAGGTCGAGGACCTGGCCCTGAACCAGCACGTCCAGAGCGGAGACGGCCTCGTCCAGCACCAGCACCTCCGGCTTCAAGGCCAGGGCACGGGCGATGGCGATGCGCTGGCGCTGCCCGCCGGAGAGTTCTCCGGGATACCGGTTGGCGGTCGCAGCCGGCAGCGACACCTGCTCAAGCAGTTCCTTCACGGTCTTCTGGCGGGAGGCCTTGTCTCCCACCTTGTGCGTCACCAGTGGCTCAGCGATGGAGGTACCGATGGAGCGCATGGGGTCCAGGGTGCCGTACGGATCCTGGAACACCGGCTGCACTCGACGGCGGAACTCCAGCAGCCGTCGCTGCGGCCAGCTGCCCACGTCATGCCCGTCGAAGGTCATGGAACCGGAGGTGATGTCCTCCAGCTTCAGGAACATCTTGGCGATGGGGGACTTACCGGATCCCGACTCCCCCACGATGGCCATGGTTGACCCGCGCGGGATCTCGAAGCTGACGCCGTCCACGGCCTTGAAGGGGGTCTTGGTGAGGCCCTTCTCGCGGATCTGGTAGATCTTCGTGACGTCGGAGACCTTGATCAAGGCCTCCGCCTTCGGCGTCGCCTCGTCGGCGGCCTCCAGCGCGCGTTCCTCCACCTTGGTGAGGGCAATGTCCGACGCGACGTCGGTGGCCTCGGTGCCGGTCTCCACCTGATGCTGGATCCGCTTGGACGCCAGCGACGGTGCAGCCGCGACCAGTCGCTTGGTGTAGGGGTGCTGGGGATCGGCCAAGATCTCCTTGGACTCCCCGTACTCCACGATCTGGCCCTTGTACATCACCACAAGCTTCTCGGCACGCTCGGCGGCGAGGCCCAGGTCGTGGGTGATGAACATGACCGAGGTTCCGTACTCCTCGGTGAGCGTGGCCAGGTGGTCCAGGATGACCCGCTGGACGGTGACGTCCAGGGCCGAGGTGGGCTCGTCCGCCACCAGCAGCTTGGGCCGGGCCGACATGCCGATGCCGATCAGCACACGCTGGCGCATGCCGCCGGAGAACTGGTTGGGGTACTGCTTCAGCCGTGATTCGGCGTCCGCGAGCCCGGCCTCCTGCAGTACCTCGATGGCACGGGCCTTGGCGGCCTTGCCTCGCAGTTCGGAGTTGGCCTCGATGGTCTCCTTCACCTGGAAGCCGATGTTCCACACCGGGTTCAGGTTGGACATGGGGTCCTGCGGCACGTATCCGATCTCGCGCCCGCGGATCTTCTCCATCTGCTTGCGGCTGAGCTTCGTGAGGTCCCGCCCGTTGAACAGGGCCTGCCCGCCGGAAACCCGGCCATTCTCCGCCAGCAGATCCAGGATCGCGGTGGCCGTGGTGGACTTGCCGGATCCGGACTCCCCCACGATGGCGATGGACTCGCCCTGGTAGAGGTCGAAGTTCACACCCTTCACGGCATGGACGTCGCCATTCATCGTGGAGAAGGTGACTTGGAGGTCCTTGACCTGCAGCAGCGGCGTCTCGTTGGACGCGGGGGTGGTGGTCATGGAACTCATCGGCGGGTCCTCGCCTTCGGATCGAGTGCGTCACGGACGATGTCGCCCAGCATCAGGAAGGACAGCACGGTGATGGCCAACGCCCCGCCCGGGTAGAACAGCAGGGTCGGCGTGGTGCGGATCTCGCGCTGCGAGGTGGAAATGTCGCGGCCCCAGGAGACCACGGAGTCCCCCAGACCGAGGCCCAGGAAGGACAGGGTGGCTTCCGCCACGATGAACGTTCCCAGCGACACGGTGGCGATGACGATGACGGGAGCCAGCGAGTTCGGGATCACGTGGCGCATCAGCACCTTTCCCTTTGACACGCCCAGCGCCACTGCGGACATGACGTAGTCGGCCTGCTTAGAGGTCAACACGGCACCGCGCATGATACGAGCCACCTGTGGCCAACCGAAGACGGCCAACGTGATGGCCAGGGTCAGTACGTTCCGGCCCCATGGCATCACCTGCATGACCACGAGAGCCCCGAGCACGGATGGGATGGCGAAGAAGATGTCTCCGAGGCGGGAGACCACCGCATCCAGCCAACCACCGTAGTATCCGGCAATGGCGCCGATGGCACCACCGAACACCGTGGCGAGCACAGTTGCCAGCAGCCCCACAGACACGGATGTGCGGGTTCCGTAGAGCACTCGGGTATAGACGTCACAGCCCTGCGTATCGAAGCCGAAGGGGTGACCTGGTCGGGCCTCCGCCGTGCTGTCGAGGATGTCGCAGGCGGCGCCCATCGGAGAAACACTGGTGAACCACTGCGGGAAGATGGCCACGATCGCAATGATCGCGATCAGGCCGAGGCATACCCACGTGAGCCAACGCTTGCGCATGTCCTTCCAGGCGTCGCCCCAGACACTGGAGGCCTTCTGCGTCTCGTCCACGGCATCCACCGCGGCAATCGGGGTCTCTTCCACGGGAGCGACGTAGCGCTCGATGTGACGATTACTTGGCATAACGGATCCTCGGGTCGAGCACTGCGTAGAGCAGGTCCACGAGCAGGTTGGCGAACATGAAGATGATGACCATGACGGCGATGAAGGCCACCACGGTGGGTCCCTCACCCTTCGCAACGGCGTCGAACACCGTGCCACCAACACCATTGATGTTGAAGACGCCCTCGGTCACCACTGCGCCGACCATGAGTGAGCCCAAGTCTGTCCCGAGGTACGTCACCACGGGGATCAGGGAGTTGCGCAGGATGTGCACGCGCACCACCCGGCCACGTTTCAGGCCCTTCGCGGTTGCCGTGCGCACGAAATCCGCGCCCATGTTCTCGGCCACGGAGGCACGAGTCAGTCGAATGATGTTGGCAAACGAAACCGACGCCAGCACGACGGCTGGAACCACCAGCTGGCCCCACGGCGCCTCCGGTGCCACCGTGGTCGGCGCGATGCCCCATTTCACGCCCAATAGGTACTGCAGGAGGAAGCCGATCACGAAGGTGGGCACCGAGATCAGCAGCAACGAGACCACCAGGGACACGTTGTCGAAGATCTTGCCCTTACGCAGTCCGGAGTAGAGGCCAACCAGGATACCGAAGACGGCCTCGAACAGGAGGGCCAGTACGGCCAGGCGAGCCGTGATGGGGAAGGCTTGCGCCATCTCGTCGATGACGGGTCGGCCGGAGAAGGTGGTGCCGAAGTCCCCCTGGAAGAGGCCCCCTATCCACAAGATGTACTGCACCAAGACGGGCTTGTCCAGGTTGTAGTCGGAGCGGATCTGGTCGATCACGCCTTGTGCCGGCGGGTGGTCTCCGAAGAGAGCGGCGATGGGATCTCCGGGGATGGCGAAGACCATCAGGTAGATCAGCAGGGTGGCCCCGAAGAAAACGGGGATCAGCTGCAGCAGGCGGCGCCCGATGTACCAAAGCATCAGCGCCTCCTTGGCTCGGGGTTGGTCATGGTGTCTCCAACGCTTGGGCTGAAAGTCAGTTTGAAATCTTGGTCTACACGCCCGTGGACGCCCGTGGCCTCTGGTCGAGAGGCCCGGGCGTCCACGCGCGGGTGGGAGGGCTCGTCAGAGCTGCTCCCGAGAGTGGATCACTTGGTGATCTGGAAGTACAGCGGAACGGAGTTCCAGCCGATCTGAACGTTCACCAGGTCATCGCCCCAGACGGACTGGGTGTTCTGGTACCAGAGGGGAACTGCAGGCAGGTCCTTCAACAGGACCTGCTGGGCCTCAGAGTACTTGGCCTGAGCGTCCTCTTCACTGTGAGCGGCCGCAGCATCCTTCAGCAAGCCGTCGAGCTTCTCGGAGGAGTAACGACCGTAGTTGGATCCGGCACCCGTCTGGTACAGCGGGGTCAGGAAGTTGCCGATACCCGGGTAATCGGCCTGCCAACCGGAACGGAAGGCACCCTTCATCTTGTCGTTGGTCTCGTCGTCCAGCAGCTGTTTGAAGGCCGGGTAGGCCTTGCCCTCTGCCTTGATACCGAGGTTCTTGGAGAGCTGGTTGCTGACCGCAGTCACCCAGGTCTCGTGG
>NZ_JALAGT010000149.1 GCF_022712295.1 Galactobacter sp. | reverse complement strand
CCCATATCGCCGCGCCAACGTCATGGACTGCACCGCGCTCGGCTGGGGTTCAGTCATTCCAGTAGAGAGCTCCTTCCTCTTCATCGGGTCGCTGCTCCCCTCAGGCATGGAGAATGCGCCAGCGCTGAGTCCTATCAGCCTATTCATCGGCGCCTTTTACCCACTCACGCTGACCCTGGTCATGCTCGTCTCCGTCATCACTGGATGGGGCCGCCGATTCGAGGGCACTGACGGCAAAGTTGAGAAGAAACCCTCCGACGCAGCGATCCTGACCTCACCACACCTCGTCAACGACTGACTTCTACCATGAAAGGACCAAGGACTATGTCCCGTACCACTTTGACCCCGGAGCAGTTCCGCCGCAATTTCCCGGCGTTGGACACCGCGCCCCACTTCGCATCGTGCTCGCAGGGAGCACTCTCGGACCACCTGGCGCACACCATGCAACGCATGACGGGAAGCTTGATCGATACTCAGGCACCATGGGAGGACTGGGTTGGCAAGGTCGAGGAATACCGCGCACATGCCGGGTCTTACCTGGGCGTCAGTGGGGAGAACATTGCCGTTGTTTCATGCGCATCCGAAGGTGCATACCAGGCCGTGACCAGCCTGGATTGGAGTACCGAGCGCAACCAGCTGGTGACATCGGACCTAGAGTTTCCTTCGGTGGGTAATGTGTGGCGTTCTCAGAGGCAGAACATCGAGGTGCTAAATGTGGAGGGGATCGATGCCGGGCTGCACGCGGAAAACTGGATTCCTCTCATCACCGAGCGCACCAAGCTGGTCTCCATCCCACTGGTTAGCTACATCAACGGAACGCGCCCGGAGGTCGCTGCGGTCATCGCACATGCACATTCCGTGGGGGCCAAGGTGTTCGTGGATGCATACCAAGGCCTTGGAGTGGTTCCCGTGAACGCAGCCGAAATGAACTGCGATTTCCTGGTTTCCGGATCTCTGAAGTACATGCTCGGGCTGCCGGGCATCGCCATGCTCTATGTGAAGGACTGCGTCAATGTAGAAGTGAACGCGACACTGACCGGCTGGTTCGGGCGCGTCAACCCCTTCGCTTTCGATGCCGCAGCAGTGGATTATCCACGCAACGCCCGTCGTTTCGAAATGGGCACCCATCCAATCCCTTCCGCCTACGCTGGCGTTGCCGGGTTCGAGATGGTGGAACAGCTGGACAAGGAAGAAGCTTGGGCACATGTCGAGAGGCTCCGCGAGAAACTTGCAACCATGTTGAGCGGGCTCAGCCTGGATCTGGACTACCCGTCCGATCGAGATCACCGCGGCCCCGAAGTCGCCGTAGTCATGACGGACCCTGACACCCTTGGCCATCGCCTTTCCTCGGAAGCAAAGATCGGCTCCTCTCCTCGAGGGGAGCGCCTCAGGCTGTCCCTCCACGCGTACAACAACGAGGGCGATGTCGATGCCCTCGAGGCTGCACTGAAACGGATGCTCTAAGGGATCGGACGCTGCTCTTCTTACCTTTGCAACGGTGCGGGTCCCGTGTCATCGCCAAGGTAAGAAGAGCGTTCCTCACATGAACCATTCAGCGTCAGCCCATACCACGAGCTATGAGTGTTTCAGGTCCTCGGTCACGCGAGCCACCAGCTCGGAATCCAGGTGTCCCAAGTCCATCTGGTGATTGCGTCGAGTACCCATCGCCAACCGGTCCACGGCCTCGTTGAACACGTTCCCGTTGTGTCCCTTGACCCATTCGAACCTGACATCCAGCTGCCGTGTCTTCACCAGTAATTGCTGGAATTCCTCGTGGCAGCCACCCATGCCTCGCACGTTCTCGCCCTTCCAGCACTTGGTCAGCAGACGCACCGCACCTTTCGAATCGGAGCGCACCACCACGGTCCCCAGTTCAGGGACTCCCACGACGCTCTTCAACCCGTACATGATGGCCATGACCTCACCGATGAGGATGTGGTTGGTGTTGGGCAGGAACCGGCACTTCACCCGCAGAGGCAAACCGCCGCCCACGATCACCCAGCCGAGCCCCACGCCGGTTCGACTCGCTGTGGCGGAGGCATCCGTGTAGATCTACACCGTATCCGTATACATAAAATAAATCAGGGCCGTTTGGCGCATGTGCTCCGACAAGCGTTCCTTGGGCCCGTCCGGGATCCCATTGGCGCACGGGATCAGCGAACGCAACGTCTCCTCCAGCACGGTGGCGTAGCTGCCCAGGATCACGGTCCCCTCTGGCGAGTGGTCCAACACCGTCCGCACGAAGGCGTCCAGGTCCTCCGGGGTTTCCAACACACCGGAGACGATCCGCTCGTCGGTCTCCCCCGCCGTGCCCGGGATCAGCACCGACCACGCCATCTGCCCGAACACCGTGGAGATCCTGAATTTGACGGGGCTGAGACCGACCGCACGCTGCCGGACCCATGCATCAAGCATGGGCCTCGCAGTGGAGTGCACTTGGCTCGGTAGGACCATGTACCCATTAGGCCACCGCTGTCCGACATTTTGCGATCCAACATGCGGCACATTCTTGGATCGGTGTTCCATGCCCGACGGCTGGTGGCCGGCTGCGTAGCCGGCCACCAGCCGTCGGGCACAAGATCGCGTCCGCTCCGGACCGGAGCGGACGGCTCTGGGTGCTCAGCCCTGCTGGACACCGAACTTGCGCAGGTCCGGGTACCCGGTCACGGCCCAGCCTGCGTCCACCACGAGGTTGTGACCGTTGATGTAGGCGGACTCGTCCCCGGCCAGGAACACCACAGCGTTGGCGATCTCTTCAGGCTGTGCGGGACGATCCTGCGGAATGCGCTCGGAGAAGGCCTCCGAAACACCGGGAATGTCTGTCAGTGGCTTGGTCAGCGGGGTCGCGACCAGCCCAGGGGACACGGCGTTGACGCGGATACCGTACTGGCCAAGTTCCAACGCGCCCTGTTTCACGAGCATCGCCACCCCGGCCTTGGGAATGTCGTAGCCGACGCCGGAGAACATCGGCACGATGGAGTTCAAGGAGGCCACGTTGACCACAGACCCGGCCACGCCTTCCTTGATGAACTGGCGGGCGGCCAGGCGGGTGCCGTGGAAGGCGCTGAACAGGTTCAGTTTCACATCCCATTCGAAGACGTCGGTGTCGATGTCCAGCAGTGTGCCGGCCTCGTTGCCGGTCCACTGACCACGCTACTCCTATCAAACAGGTGGAGGATAGAGGGATACTGGTCGAGCAAGGGAGACAATGGTGCTCATGGATCCCAGACAGGAACCTGTGGAAGCCCGGCTGCAGGAGGCGGTCCTCGACCTCGCCGCGCGGACACCGATCGAGCGAGTCACGGTCACGCAGTTGGCGCGCGCCGCGGGATGCGGCCGGGACACCGTGTACCGCGACACCACCGATCCGGTGGACCTGTTGATCCGGGTCCTTGATGCCAAGCTCAACACGGTGGTCCCAACGCCTGGCCGAGGAAGCACGATCGCTGAGGGTGAGCTCGCGCTGTTGACGCATGTGTCCCAGTACGCAGCGGTGTATCGCGGCGCACTGGTGGAGGCGCCCAGCGGCCGCGTTCGCGACATGCTCGCCCGCGTGATCGCCAAGAACCTCACCTCCTGGCTGGAGCGCTACCCGGAGCTGGCGCCAGAGCCCGCTCCCGGCGCACCGGCCGAGCTCTCCCGAGAAATCCTGGTGGCGTACGCGGCCTCGGGAACCGTCGGCGCCCTCATGCGCTGGCTGGATCACGGCGATCTCGGTGACCCAGAACAAGCGACCACCATGATGTTGGCGGCTGCACCGCGCTGGTGGTGGGATCGCGAGGAGACGGAACGATAGCGGCACACAGCGATAAAATGGGATGAGCACACGCCCCTGAGAGAGGAACCCTGACCCACGTGAGTCCAACGTCGTCCACCTCCGGCCCAGCCGCCGCCGATCCGGGCGGCCACGGGCAACGATTCTGGCGCGAGCTCACCTCCATGTCCCCGTTGAACGGCGACATCCAGGTCGGCGTGAAGGCAGGCATCTGTCTCCTGGTCCCACTCCTGATCCTGTTGGGCCTGGGACGCCCGGATCTCTTCGGAGCCGTCGGCTTCGGCGCGTTCTCCACCCTGTTCGCCCGCAACATCCAGCCACGGGCCGCGTTGCGCATCCAGGCCGAAGGCGGTTCCGCGGTGCTCGGCGCCGTGATGCTCGGAGTAGCGATCTCCGCTTTCCTGCCGAAATCGGTGGCCGGGCTGTTCATCATCGCCGCGTACGCATCCGTCATCCAGCCACTGAATCAGGCCCGCGGCTGGCGCGCACCGGCCGGATTGTTCATGGGCTTTGCCGCCGGAGCGTTCTCCAACCTGAACGAGGTGACGTGGCCGTTGGCCGGGCAGATCTTCGCCACGGCGCTGGCCACCTCCCTGTTCGGTTTGGGCCTGACCTGGCTGCAGTCGCTTGGCAGAAACACCCCGGCCACGTCGCCCGCGCCGACGACCGTCCCCTACCGCAGCAAACTCTTCACCGCAGACACGGTCTGGATGCTGACCGCGGGACTGGTCGCCGCCCTGCTCGGCTGGTTGGTAACGCCGGAGCACGCATACTGGGCGCTGGTCTGTTCGCTGGTGCTGACCACCCGCCCGCTGCGCCATCGCTGGAAGATCCGCACGCTGCATCGCGTGCTGGGCACGGTGATCGGAGCGGTCATCGCCATGCCCTTACTCGTGTGGACCCCATCGCCCTGGGTCGCCGTGATCCTCCTGCCGCTGGTGCAGGCACTGACGGAGATCTTCGTGCTGCGCAACTACGCGGTTGGCGTCATGTTCATCACCGTGCAGGCACTACTGATGACGGTGATCGCCCACCCGGCCTCCGGTCCGGATGTGGCGGTGGAGAGGCTCCTGGCCACGGCCGTCGGCTTGGGCTGCGGCATCGTGACGATCCTGATCCAGCTGCTCGCGGATCGACGCCGCCAGCGGCACGGCAAAGACTGAGCAGCACAGCAGTGACTGCGCCACACATGCCCGACGGCGGGTGGTCGGCTGGAAGCCGCCCACCCGCCGTCGGGCATTTCAACGAAGGGGAGATCAGGCGCCCGCGCTGCCGTGTGCACGCACGGGGGTGGTCAAGGTGCCCAACCGATCGACCTCGATCTCCACGACGTCGCCGTCGTTGAGCAGCCACTGCGGCTCGCGGGCGTACCCCACGCCGGAGGGCGTGCCGGTGGCGAGCAGGTCGCCGGGGTGCAGGGTGAGCGTGTGGGATATGAGGGAGAGGGTGTCCCCCACGGTGTAGACCATCTCGCGGGTGTCCCCGTCCTGCACGGTCTCGCCGTTGACGCGGGTGCGGACCTTCAGGCCGTCGCGCAGGTCCCCGACGTCTGAGGCCGGGACCATGGTGCCCACTGGCCCGGAATTGTCCGCGTTCTTGCCCAGGATCCACTGCGAGGTGAGCAT
>NZ_JALAGT010000148.1 GCF_022712295.1 Galactobacter sp. | reverse complement strand
GACGCTTGGCGATCGACAGCTTCGACCACACCTGGAAACCAGCCTGAGCCGACGCCACAGCCCGATCGATCTCCGCCTGGTCCGCCAAACCCAAAGAAGCGATCTGCTCACCCGTCGCCGGATTGAACACCGGAGAACTCTTACCAGAACCGGACTCGACAACAGCACCGTCGATCCAATGACCAATCGTGGGGATCTCGTTGGAAGCCATGATGTGTACCTTCTTACTTCTTCTCGTCTGCGCTGGTGTTCGTGATGCGCTCGGGAACGAGTCCCGGTGGTAGAGGTGGGTCGTGTTGCTGGTTGGGCCGACTCAGTGGCGAACCATCAGTGGTGAACCAGCTTGGCGGCGATGTCCACGGCCGAGGCCACGTCGCCGTCCGGCGGGTAGAGGAGCGTGCGGCCCACGGTGAGCCCGCGGACGCCGGGGAGGGCCAGCGCATTCTCCCAGGAGGCATAGGTGGCCTCCGGGTCCGTACCGGGGTCGCCGCCCAGCAGCAGGGTGGGCAGGGTGGTGGCCTGCATGACGCGTTCCATCTCCGGGACCACTGGCAGCTTCATCCAGGTGTTGGCGCTGGAGGCGCCGAGTCCCGCGGCGATGCCGATGGAGAGGATCACGGCCTCCGGGGAGAGATCGTTGACCACGCGGCCGTTGATGCGGGAGGACATGAAGGGCTCAAGCATGATGGGCAGATCGGCCGCGGCGGCCTCGGTGACCGCGTTGGCTGTGGCTTCCAAGGTGGAGACCGTTCCGGCGTCATCGAGGTCCACCCGGACCAGGGTCTTGGCGAAGTCGATGCCGGAGGAGACCATGGTGGACACGTCGTAGCCGGTGTAGCGGTCGTCCATCTCGAAACTCGCCCCGCGCAGGCCGCCGCGGTTCATGGAACCGACCACCACCTTGTCATCCAGGAGCCCCAGTGCGGCGAGGTCGTCGATGATGTCCGGCGTACCGAGGACGCCGTCCACGCCGGGGCGGGACAGGGCCTCGGCCAGGCGTTCCAGCAGGTCGTAGCGATCGGCCATGGCCGTCGGGTCGTTACCCACGGCCAGGGCGCCGCGCGCCGGATGGTCGGCCGCGACGATGAAGAGGCGACCGTCCCCGCCCAACACGGGCCTGCGCCGTCGGGCATTGAGGGCGTCACGGACGCCGGCGCCGCCCGCGGCCCTGGTGTCGCGGAGGGCCTGGAAGGCCTGCTCGGTGATCTGCGGCATCAGTGGCCTTCTTCCTTCAGTACGGCCTCGATCTCCTCCGTGGTGGGCATGGCCGTGGAGCATTCGCGGCGGGTTGCGACGATGGCGCCTGCCACGTTGCAGAAGCGGAGGATGCGGGTCAGGTCCCAGCCGGAGAGCAGGCCATGGCAGAGCGCGCCGCCGAAGGCGTCGCCCGAGCCCAGACCGTTGACGACCTCGACGAAATGCGGCGGGACCTCCACCGTCTCGTCCGCGGTCTTGGCGAGCACGCCCTTGGGGCCCTGCTTCACAATGGCGATCTCGACGCCGCGTTCCAGGAGTGCGTCGGCTGCACGCAGCGGTTCCGTCTCACCCACGGCGATCTGGCACTCCTCGCGGTTGCCGACGGCGACGGTGGCGTGGTCCAGAGCCGCGTCGATGCGGGTGTGGGCCTGCGCCGGGGACTCCCAGAACATGGCGCGGTAGTCCAGGTCGAACACCGTGTGGCCAACGTTCGCGTCGGCGGCGCGAGCCGCCGTGCGGTGGCGCAGGGCCTCGGTGTGGGTGTCCAGGCTGGGTACCTCGGAGAGGCCGGTGGCCGTGAACCACAGGATCTTCGCGTCGCGCACCGCGTCCAGGTCCAGTTCCTCAGGGCGGATCTGCAGGTCCGGGGCGGAGGGCTCGCGGTAGAAGTAGAGCGGAAAGTCGTCCGCGCCGTGGATGGCGCAGAAGGTGACCGGGGTCTTGAGGGTCTCGTCGGTGCGCACGTAGCGGGGGTCGACTCCCAGGCGGGCGAGTTCCTGGCGAAGGTAGTTGCCGAAGGGGTCGTTGCCCACTCCGGAGATCAGGGCGGGGTGGCGGCCGTGCTTTGCCGCGGCCACAGTGACGTTGGCTGCGGAGCCGCCCAGGTACTTCCCGAATGACGTGACCTGTTCCAGGGGGCCGTCCTGCAGGGGGTAGACGTCGACGCCCAGGCGCCCAAGGGCCAGAACGTCAAAGGTCGTGTCTGCCATGAGGTCAGGTCCCTCGCTTCCGTGTCGGTCTGATCAAGATTTCAGGCCGACCGGAGCGGTGTGCGCCCCATCACGCGACCTTTGTTAGGACAATAGCACCTAACGGGGGAGTCGCGTCAACACCCTGGCCGCGATGGCGAGTGATGAATCGCAGGCCCCCCCGGCGTCATAGTGACACCCGCCACCATGCGAAGAGGTAAAGTTGTCAGAACAAACCGTGGGTGGTGTTGCTGATCGAGTGGAGCACCGCGCCACTGGTACGTCAGTCAACCGATACGTCAGAACGCGGAGGAGCGTGGATGGCTCAGGACAAGCCCTGGTGGTCCGATGAGGTCTTCGCCGACCTGGACCGAACCGGCCCCGTCCCCCTCTGGTTCCAGATCGCCACCCGCCTGCAACAGGCCATCGTCTCCGGCGAGATCCCAGCCGGAACCCGCCTCGAGAACGAGATCTCCATCGGCGAGCGTCTGGGCCTCTCCCGCCCCACCGTCCGCCGCGCCATCCAGGAACTCGTGGACAAGGGACTCGTGGTTCGCCGCCGCGGCATCGGTACGCAGGTGGTGCAGGGTGCCGTCTCCCGCCCGGTCGAGCTGACCAGCCTCTATGAGGACATGCAACGCGGACACCTTTCTCCGGTCACCGAGGTGTTGGCACACGAGACCGTGCCCGCACCGGAACGCGTGGCCCAGCAACTGGGCATCAGGCAAGGCGACGACGTGGTTCGCCTCCGCCGCCTGCGCTCCACCGGCGACGTCCCCGTGGCCGTCATGGAGAACTACCTCCCCGTCGACATCGCGGATTTCTCCATCGAGGACCTCACCGAACACGGCCTCTATGAGCTCATGCGGAAGCGTCGCGTGACCATCAAGGTGGCCCAGCAACGCATCGGAGCCCGCCGGGTGCATGCCGAGGAGTCTCGACTCCTGGACCTGGAGAAGGGTGCCCCCGTGCTCACGATGGAGCGCACCGCCTTCGACGCTTCCGGCCGCGCCGTGGAGTATGGCAATCACTGCTACCGCCCGGACATGTACACGTTCGAGACGAGCCTGGTCGCGAAGTAAGCGCGGGCCGCCGCCCAGGCTTTCCGTCACGACCGCGGGAATTCTCCATGGGGCGCCGACGGAAAGTCTGAGGAAGGTCGAAGCCATCCCCGGGGCTCGGCACCTTGCGAACTCACAACCGCCGCTCCACATTCACACCCGCCGCTCAACAACAGGCCGACGCCCCGGATCGAAACGTGACCCGACCCCGACGAGGAACAGGGCCACCGCGGCCACGGCTGCAGCGATCCATGCACTGAAGTCGGAGAGCAACACCGTGTGCAGATGCGCCATCGTCACGGTGCCCCATGGCTGTCCGGGGAAGGTCACCTGTTCGTGGACCAGGCCGGCGGCTACATATACGAGCACGCACCCGATCGTGGTCCACAACTTCGAAGCCGAGCCGCGAGCCACGGCGAGCGAGATCAACAGGGCCACCGCGAACCCGATGGCGGCCCACCATCCCTGAGGTTCGAACCAATAGCGCTGGAGCACCATCGCCGGGGCGAAGTAACTATCGCCCTTCGCCCCCGCCACCAATCCGCTCACTGCCCCGGGTATCGGGGCAAGCAATGCGACCAGCGCGGCGCCGACGAGCGCCACGGCGAGGTACAGGGCTGATTTCGGAACGGGTTCGCTGGTGGCCTGGCTCATACCCCAT
>NZ_JALAGT010000147.1 GCF_022712295.1 Galactobacter sp. | reverse complement strand
CTGCGAGATCTACACCGACGTGGACGGCGTCTACTCGGCCGACCCACGGCTGGTGCCCTCCGCACACAAGCTGGAGCGTGTCTCCTCTGAGGAGATGCTGGAACTGGCCGCCAACGGCGCCAAGATCCTCCACTTGCGCTGTGTGGAATACGCCCGCCGCTTCGGAGTCCCGCTGCATGTACGCAGCTCCTTCAGCCATCACGAGGGGACTTGGATCATTCCCAGCCCCGAAGACAAGATCCACCTCCAGGAGGGTGAACCCTTGGAACAGCCCATCGTCGCAGGAGTGGCCCACGACCTCTCCGAGGCCAAGGTCACCGTGGTCGGGGTCCCCGACATCCCGGGTAAGGCCGCTGAGATCTTCGGCGTCATCGCCGGCGCCAACGCCAACATCGACATGATCGTGCAGAACGTGTCCACCGCCGGCAGCGGTCGCACGGACATCTCCTTCACCGTCCCGATCGTGGAGGGCAAGGCCGCCATTGCCGCCCTGCGCGAGCACCAGGAGGAGATCGGCTTCGAAGACGTGGAGTACGACGAGCAGATCGGCAAGCTCTCCTTGGTGGGCGCCGGCATGCGTTCCTCCGCAGGCGTGTCAGGAACGTTCTTCAACGCCCTGCACCAGGCCGGCATCAACGTGGACATGATCTCCACCTCGGAGATCCGCATCTCCATCGTCACTCACGCCGATCGCCTGGCCGCGGCCGTGAAGGCCGTGCACCAGGCCTTCGGGCTGGACGGCACCGAGACCGCCACGGTCTACGGAGGCACCGGCCGCTGACACGGTGCCGGTCGCTGACAAGAAGAACCGACGCATCGACGTGGGGCCTTGGCAAGTACGAGGCGGCGCCCGCCGCTCGTCGCGGATCAGCGACGGCGCGGGCCCGCCTCGTTGGCCTTCCTGAACACGGTCAGCAGGCGTGAGGCCACGGCCAACGCCCACACGGCGACGGCGATGCCGATGCCGGGCCAGAAGCCCCAGTCGGTCCGCCAGGTCACCAGAACGGCAGCAAACACGGCCACGACCCATCCGAACAGCACCAGGATGCGCAGCATGGAGCCGTGCGCCCACCCCGCCGTGGTGACACGTGGCAGCAGGACCACGACCACGACCATGGCGATCAGCAGCAGTCCCACCAAAGAAATCACGACGTCCATGCCCTCATCCTTCCATCCGAGCACCTTGCGATCGGGATCCTCGGATGTGGCGCACGCCGTCGCGCGTCTTGGACAACGGTGGGAGCATGGGGACATGCCCTCCTCTCGTCCCTCCACCAGCGCGCCCGGCCAGGCCCCCGTGCTGTCGGAGAGCGCATGGCGCAGTGCCGAGCGGACGCACCTGGAGCGAGCTCAGGTCTACACCGTGCCCCTGCGGGAGCGGCGCTCACGGGGGCAGAAGCACCCCGTGGAGGACTTCCTCTTCTCCTACTACTCCCTGACACCCGGCCAATTGGAACGCTGGCATCCGGGCGCCGGCGTTGTGCTCCTCGGCGAAGCCGCAGTCGAAGAACGCGGCGCTTGGAAGCACTACACAGTGCTCGACGACGCGGACGGGGACGGTGTGCCCGGCGTCGCCGTGGACACGGCGGCCTTCGCCGCCGATCGTGCGTCGATGATCTCCTTCGCGGGGGCCATCCTGCAGGGCACGTCTTCACGCCCGGCGCAGTTCGCGTGCTTCGGGCTGCACGAGTGGGCCATGGCCTACCGCTCCGATGTGCACGGGGTCCGCCACGACTACCTGCCGCTCCGGCTGGGCGGCACGGGAACCGACGAAGTCGTGGAGTCCCACAACATCAAGTGCTCTCACTTCGACGCTTTCCGCTTCTACGCGCCGGAGGCAGCTCCGCTCAACCAACTCCAGCCCACCAGGGAAACCCAGCGGGATCTGGAACAGCCCGGCTGCCTACACGCCAACATGGACCTGTACAAGTGGGCCTACAAGCTGCTGCCCGCGGTGAGTTCCGACCTGGTGATGGACTGCTTCGAACTGTCCTGGCGGGTGAGAACCATGGACATGCAGGCCTCCCCCTACGACCTGACCGAGTGGGGTTACGAGCCCATCCGTATCGAGGAGCCGGACGGCAAGGCAGAGTACGTAGCGGCCCAGCGCGCCTTCGCGGACGAGGCCGCGCTACTGCGGTCGCGCCTGCTGCAGCAGCTGCATCAGGCGAAGCTGCTCAGTTCGCCGTCACCTCAACCCGCCGATTGAGCTGCTTCCCCTCCTCGGTGCCGTTGTCACCCACCGGGTTCTGGTCCCCGTACCCGGCGGAGCTGATCTTGGCCTTGGGGAAGGACCTCTTCAGCTGTTTTGCGATGACCTTGGCCCGGTCCTTGGACAGCTTGGTGTTGTCCACCTTGCCCCGCACGTTGTCCGTGTAGCCCTCCACTTTCAGAGACTCAGGCTGCTGTTTCTTGATCCGCTTCGTCAGGTTCGCCAATTCGGCTTTGGCCTTGGGCGTCAGCTTGGCCGAGTCCTTCTCGAAGAGCACATTCCCCGCCAAGGTGAACTTCTTTCCGTCCTCAACCACGCCGCCTGAAACGGTACCGCTGGGGAAATGCAGCGTCTCCACGGGAAGGTTCAGATCCTCGAACCGGTATTCCACGCCGGGACTGTCCGGATCCACCGTGTCCGCAGTCGCGGGCGCCCCGAGCAAGGCCGTGGCGGCACCCGCCGCCACGAGGGAGAGCGACGCGAGCACCACGCGTCGGCCACAGGCATGACCCCTCGAAGCAATCATTGAGCGCTCACGTTCTCGAAGTCCCCCACGGTCTCCAGGTGAACGGTGAACTTCTCCGACTTGGGTGCAGCGAACGTGGCACTCAAGGTGGTGCTCTCCCCCTCCTGGATGTTCATCCCCCGCAATCCCGTGGTGCAGGCGCAATCACCGGACTGGTTCCTGCCCGGCAGGTATCGCTGACCATCCGCGATCAACCAGGCATTCAACCCTGCGTCCCCGTTGGACTGGCCCTTGTTCAAGTTCGTCGTATTGAACGAGATTTCCGCATTCGCCGCAACGGACAGTCGGAAGTTCACGGTCATGGTCTTTCCGTTCACCACCGGTTGGATCAGGTCCACTTTCACACCGTCGGGAGCCCCCTTGATGTCCAGGCTCTTGCTCGCCACGATGGCGTCTGCGGCTTGGTCCGTCGGTTCTGTCGACTCGGCAGGATCACTGGAGGGTCCCGAATCCGACGCGCTCGAGGCAACGGACGGCGAAGCTTCCTCGGCGACCGCGGTGGCGGCGGAAGCCTCGGCTACGGGGGAGGAAGACTGTGCGGCCTCGGGCTCGGACGAATCCCCCGAGCAGCCGGAGAGCGCGACGGAGAGGGCCAGAAGGCACCCGGCAGCAGGGGCAACAGCAGCGATGCGTTTCTTCACTGTGGAAGACCTTTCACTAGCAGACGATTGATTACAGCATTAGGTTTCTGGTGGCACAAGAGGAATTTCTCGAATTCCGCGTTCCGAACAGACCTGCGCAACGCGAAACCGACACCGGATGTCATGCCGAGCGCGAACAGGTGTTGCCCCCTTGGCCGTCAGCGAAAGCACTCATGAAAGAATGTCCATCGGTAGGTCGCGGAGGGAGAGAGACAGCTCGATGGAATTCATGGTCATGCTGATCGCGCTGCTCTTCGGCACTGTGCTCATGGTCGGAGTCGGCGAACGCCTCCGCCTGCCGTATCCGGTGTTGATGCTGCTGTTCTCAGCGGCCGTCGCGTTGATCCCCGGACTGCCGGAACTCCATGTGGAGCCTGACCTCATCCTGCCGCTCTTCCTGCCTCCACTGCTCTTCGCTGCCGCTCAGCGTTCTTCCTGGTCGGTGTTCCGAGTGCGATGGAAGTCCCTGATCCTCTTGGCCGTGCTCCTGGTCGCGGTGACCGCCTTCGCGGTGGCAGGGATCGCGAATTGGCTTGTCCCGACCCTGACCTTCACCGGCGCGCTGGCGCTGGGTGCCCTCTCCGCTCCCCCGGATCCGGTCGCTGTGGAGGCCGTGGCAGGCAAGGTCAGCATGCCCCGTCGCCTACTGACCCTGCTCCAGACCGAGGGCCTGTTCAACGACGCCATCGCCATCGTGCTCTTCACTCTGGCGGTGGATGCCACGGTGGAGGGCGGCAGCATCGGTTGGGGCCTGATCCCGCGGTTCCTACTCTCCGCCGGCATGGCAGTGGTGGTCGGATTCGTAGTGGCCTGGCTGGTCGGTTGGCTCAACCGATTCGTCCCGAACATGGTGGCTCGCTCCGCAGTCACCATCGTGGCCCCGTATGCCGTCTACATCCTGGCGGAGGAGGTCCACGCCTCCGGTGTGGTCGCCGTGGTGGTGACCGCACTCGAGATGGGTCGCCGTGCACGCCCGCAGGATTCTCAGGAACGCCTGACCCGCACCAGCTTCTGGTCCGTCATCGAACTGCTCATCACCGGAGCAGCCTTCGGCTTGGTCGGCATGGAGATGCGGTACGTGCTGGAGGACGAGGGCTCCAACGTCATCAGTTTCATCCCCGGCGCGCTGGCCGTATGTGGAGTTGTGCTCGCGGTCCGCTGGCTGTGGTTCCTGATGATCTACAAGGTGGGCGGAACCGAGTCCAAAACCCGCACCCCAGGTTCCATGAAGGACGTCCTGGTGCTGACCTGGTGCGGCATGCGTGGACTGGCCACCCTGGCCCTTGCCTTGGCGCTGCCCACCCACCTGGCCGACGGCAGCGAATTCCCAGGCCGCAACTTCATCGTCACTTGCGCCTCGGCCGTTCTACTGGTCACGCTGGTGATCCCCGGCCTCACGCTGCCAAGCCTCATGCGGGCCCTCAAGCTCCCCGTGCATGACGCCGCCGAGGCGCGCATGGAACGTCTGCTGGCACGCAAGGCCGAGATGGTCGCCGTTGAGACCATTCGCACCTCCGCGACGGCCCAGAAGCTGCCAGAGAAACGTCGTCAGGCACTGGAACGCCGCATGTCCTCGCTGCACTCCCTGCTGGAGAGCGACTACCAGGACGATCCGGAGAAGATGCTGCAGCTGAAGAACGTGCTGGGTGTCATGGACGCTGTGCAGCGCCAGGCTCTGCAGGCCGCCAGACGTGAGGTGTTGAAGGCTCGCAAGGCCCGCGACATGGACCCGGAGGCCGTGGACCGTGTGCTCCGACGCCTGGATCTGCGCACGGTGACCCTGGACAAGTAGCCGCTGACCACAGCCACGGTCAAACACCACATCTACGGTGCCCAGTACTCAGTGAGCACCGTAGATAGGGCAAATTGCCGTAGTTGAGCAGAGCCGCTCGTAGGATGGTCCCCACCATGGAACAGCTTTCCGCCGATCAGGCCCGCCGCGCCGCCCTGGCCGCTCAGGGCTTCTCCGGCTCCTCCAAGGTCCCGAAACGCAGGCCCTTCGCCGCCGCCTTGGATCGGCTCCACGTCCTGCAGCTGGACTCAGTCAACGTCTTTGCCCGCAGCCACTACATGCCCCTGTTCTCCCGGATCGGCGACTACGACCCCGACCGACTCGACGCCCATCTCTGGGACTCCGGAGAATTCACCGAGTACTGGGCACACGAGGCCGCGCTGATCCCGGTGAGCCAGCGCCCGCTGTTCGCCTGGCGGATGCAGGGCATGCGGGAGAGATACGCCTCGACGTCACGGGCGGACACGCTCGCCGCTCCTGCCGCGAGGGTACTTCAGCGGCTCCGCGACGAGGGGCCCATGACCTCCGGCCAACTCGAGGAGGAGACCGGGCGGACCCGCGGCACCTGGTGGGACTGGTCCGACACCAAGCGTGCGGTGGAAATGCTCTTCGCCACCGGAGAGGTCGCCGTGGCCACGCGGCGTGGGTTCCAACGTGTCTACGGCCTGGCGGAAGACGTGCTTCCCGAACACTCACTGGGAGCGGTTCCCCGTGAGCAGGCCCAGCGCGCTCTCGTCGAGGAGGCCGCCGCCCGTCTCGGTGTGGGAACCCTCGCCGACCTGGCTGACTACCACCGCATCAAGCTCGCCCCCGCTCTCGCCGCCGTCTCCGCGCTCGAAGACGAGGGGACGCTGATCCCGACCCGCGTTCAGGGCTGGTCGGATGCCCGTGGAAAACCGCTGAAGGCGTGGATGCACCGCGACTCACGCGTCCCGTCACGCTTGGCACCGGACGCCCTGCTGACCCCGTTCGATCCCGTGACCTGGTTCCGCCCGCGCGCCGAGCGGATCTTCGATTTCCATTACCGGATCGAGATCTACACCCCGAAGCCCAAGCGTGTCTTCGGTTACTACTGTCTGCCGCTGATGGTGGGCGGTCGGCTGGCCGGGCGCATCGACCTGAAGGCGGACCGCAAGGCGGGTGTCCTCCGCGTCCCCGCCGCGTGGCAGGAACCTGGCGCCCCGACGCGCACGCCGGAGGTGGCCCAGCGTCTGCTGGCGCAGGCCGCCACCTGGCAGGGTTTGGACACGGTGATGCCCGATGGCGCGGGCAACTTACCCCTGCCCCGCACCTTCCCCGCAGCCGCCTGATCGCCACCGGCAACGTCGACCCCACACGGCACCGGCTTCCCACACCCGCCACTCAACGTCGGCTCGATTTCTGACGTCGGCGCAAGAGCCGCAGCTGCACCGAAGTTGGGAATCCAGCCGACGTTGGGTCAGCCGACGACCCCATCCACGTAGTACCAACGCCCCGCCTCGCGGCGGAAGCGGCTGACCTCGTGCTGCTCACCCCGTCCTGCGGGCGTCCGGTACACCGCTGTGAACTCCACGACGCCCGTGTCGTCGAAGGGACCGCCGGCCTTCGTGGAGTCGATGCGCAGGAACAGCCACCGGGTGTCCTCATCCAGCCCGAGTTCCCCAGGTCGGGTGGAGGCGTCCCATGTGTAGAGCAGGTGCTGAACATCCCCCACGACAAAGGCCGTGTACCGCGAACGCATCAAGGCCTCGGCGGTCGGCGCGGCTTCCCCTTGCCCGAGCCCCAGCAGGTACCGGGCGCAACAGCCACCGAACGTCTCGCCACTTCCACATGGACAGCGCTGATCGTCATCCGGGCGCGTCTGCATGAGCCTCCTCCAGCTTAATATTTGGTCCGCCGCGCAGACCTATCAATCCTCGGGTTCCGCGGCAGCGGAACCCGTCCCCACGTCGTCGGGCGTGGTGCCCCCATCCGCAGCGTGGGCAACCGTGCCGGCCTCTGCGACCAGCCTGTCCCTACGCGTCCGCGCCCAGAGCCAACCGCCTGCCGCACCGGCGGCCGCACCCAAGGTCGCCACGATCCACACGCCGACGTGACGGGACTCTTCATCATGATGTTCTCTGGCCATGACTCCAGACTAGGCCCCGTGATGCGACCGACGTCACGAAACATGCTTGCAATATGGTTGACCCCTACTGTGAATATGGACGCAATCACCGTGCAATGGGGCCCGGACCGCGCGCGTCCGGTCCGTCCATTTTCCACCTCCCTGAAGGAGACCCCTTGGAACCACAGCTGGAGCACGTCTACTCGGACGTCCTACGCCGTAACGCCGGCGAGCCGGAATTCCACCAGGCCGTCCGCGAGGTCTTCGAGTCCCTCGGCCCGGTGCTCGCCGACCGCCCCGAGTACGTCGAGGCCGGCGTCCTCGAGCGCCTCTGCGAGCCGGAGCGCCAGATCATCTTCCGCGTGCCGTGGGTGGACGACTCCGGACACGTGCGCATCAACCGTGGTTTCCGCGTGCAGTACAACTCCGCCCTCGGACCGTACAAGGGTGGCCTGCGCTTCCACCCCAGCGTCAACGTCGGCATCATCAAGTTCCTGGGCTTCGAGCAGATTTTCAAGAACTCCCTGACCGGCCTGCCCATCGGCGGCGGCAAGGGCGGCTCAGACTTCGACCCGCACGGCAAATCCAATGCCGAGGTCATGCGCTTCTGTCAGGCCTTCATGACCGAGCTCGCCAAGCACATCGGCGAGTACACCGACGTCCCCGCGGGTGACATCGGCGTGGGCGGGCGCGAAATCGGCTACCTCTTCGGCCAGTACCGTCGCGTCACGAATTCCTTCGAGGCAGGCGTCCTCACCGGCAAGGGCCTGACCTGGGGCGGCTCACTGGCCCGCACCGAGGCCACGGGCTACGGTGCCGTCATCTTCGCCGAGCAGATGCTCCAGACCGCGGGACGCAGCCTCGAGGGCATGAAGGTCACCGTTTCCGGCTCGGGCAACGTGGCCATCTACGCCATCGAGAAGGCCCAGGAACTGGGCGCCAAGGTCCAGGCCTTCTCCGACTCCTCCGGCTATGTGGTTGACGAGGCCGGTGTTGACCTGGATCTGCTCAAGGAGATCAAGGAGGTGCGTCGCGGCCGCGTGGCTGATTACGTCACAGCCCGCCCCTCGGCCCGCCTGGTCACCGCCGGTTCCATCTGGGATCTGCCTGCAGACATCGCGCTGCCGTGCGCCACCCAGAACGAACTCGACGGCGACGCCGCTGCGACCCTCGTCAAGAACGGCGTCAAGGCCGTGTCCGAGGGCGCCAACATGCCCTGCACCCCCGAGGCCGTTGCAGCATTCCAGTCCGCGGGGGTCCTCTTCGGCCCCGGCAAGGCTGCCAACGCCGGTGGTGTGGCCACCTCCGCACTCGAGATGCAGCAGAACGCTTCCCGTGACACCTGGACGTTCGACTACACCGTCGAGCGCCTCACCGAGGTCATGATCGGCATCCACAAGACCTGCCTCGAGGCCGGTGAGAAGTACGGCAAGCCGAACGACTACGTCTTCGGCGCCAACGTTGCAGGCTTCACCAAGGTGGCAGACGCCATGATCGCCCAGGGGATCATCTGAGCATTCGCCTCACTCTGAAGCACGCACAGCGAAAGCTGCGCACACCGCGGCCGGGGCCCGACGCCGTCGGGCACCGGCCGCTGTGTGTTCGACCCGTCCGGATCAGGACTTGGCGGCTTCCGCCTCCTCGCCCGGAGCCGCAATCCTCTGACCGTCCGGCACCACGGCGATGGCGTCGGTCTTGATCGAAACTCCCGTGGTGTCCTTCATGTACAGTGCAGCCACCAATCCGATGGCGCAAGCGACCATGACGGACACGGCGGGCGTCAGCGTGAAGCCGGTCCCGTCGATGATCGCATCGTTGATGTACGGAGCCGTACCGCCAAAGAGCGCTGTCGCCACGTTGTACGTGATCGCGAATCCCGCATACCGCACATGCGTGGGGAAGAAGGCAGGGAACGTCGCAGAGATCGTGGCCAGCTGCGGCAAGTAGAGCAGGCCAACCAAGAAGAACCCGATGATGGTTCCGACCAGTCCGACCCTCATCAGCAGGTACAACGGGATGGAGAGCACGATCAGGGAGATCAACGAGAACAACCACATGTTCTTGCGTTGAACGTGGTCGGAGATCCAACCGAAGACCGGGATGCAGCACATGAGGGCGAACTGACCGATGAACATCACGACCTGGACCAGTGTGGGGTCCAAGCCAACGCTCTTCTCGAAGTAGGTGGGCGAGTAGGTCAGCAGCGTGTAGTTGACCACGTTCACGGCGATGACCAGGCCGGCCATGATCAGCATCTGCTTCCGGTAATGGGTGAAGAGTTCACGCCACACGCTGCGTTTGGACTCCGACTGCGCGGCAGCGGCCGCTGCCTCCTGCTCCTTGTACAGTGGCGTGTCCTCCAGCTTGGACCGCAGGTACATGCCGATGAGGCCAAGCGGTCCGGCGATGAGGAACGGGATCCGCCAGCCCCATTCATACATGGCGTCCGAGCCCACTGCGAGGTTCATCACCAGCACCACGAGCGAACCCAACGCGAAGCCGCCCATGGTCCCGGTCTCCAGGAAGCTGCCGTAGAAACCGCGCTTCTTGGAAGGTGCATACTCGGCCATGAAGGTCGCCGCACCGCCGTACTCACCGCCGGCGGAGAAGCCCTGGATCATCCTCAACAGGATCAACACCGTCGGGGCCCAGAACCCGATCACCGCATGTGTCGGCAGGATTCCGATGCAGAACGTGGATCCCGCCATCAGGATGATGGTCATGGCCAGGACGACCTTGCGCCCCACCTTGTCCCCCAACGGTCCCAGGACCATTCCGCCCAACGGCCTCACCAAGAAGGAAACGGCGAACGTCGCCATGACCGCAAGTGTCGCCTTGTCGGCGTCCCCCGGGAAGAAGTTGTGAGCGATGTAGGTGGAGGCGATGGCGTAGACGCCGTAGTCGAACCATTCGACCGCGTTACCCATCGCGGAGGCCGCGATGGCCTTGTGCAGTACGGATTTGGGAACCCGTGTGATCTCTTCCGAGTCCTGCGTGGACCCTGTTCTGCTTTTCTTCATGACGTGCCCTCCAACTAGATGTGAAGTTCATTCCGGACCGCCTCGCCCGAATCTCGAGCTCACGTGTCCGGGACGCACGCGAAGCGGTCGTTTCATCTCTACCCAGCGGCTTCCGCTGTCCGGCCTCCGCAGGCAACGACGGCCCCAACTGTAACCACCATTACAGCGTTCATCAACGCGGATCGGGCACTGTGAGGCCGTTGGACTGGGGACTCAGGCTCCGTTGGATGGGACGTACTCCTGGGATTGCAGGAGGTTGCAGCAGGGCGGTCGATCGCCCTGCCCCGGCACCGCAGCGGCGATGGATATGACGCTGGTCGCCTCTCGAGTCACCGGCAGTCCACAACGGCTAGACTGTGGGGGCAAGCTCGCGGAGCGCCGAACCCGGCGTGAGACGGCATCATCACCGTGTCACTCCCAACTGGTCAACTGGATCAAGGCCGCCCCACGCACCCTCACCAGAACCGAAAGTGACACGCATGCCCCGGATCGTCGTCGACGTCATGCCCAAGCCAGAGATCCTCGACCCGCAGGGCAAGGCCATTGCCTCCGCCCTGCCGCGCCTCGGATTCACCGAGTTCCACGCGGTCCGCCAGGGCAAGCGCTTCGAACTGTCCGTGGAGGGCGAGGTGACCGACGCCGTCCTGGAGCAGGCCCGTGAGGCAGCCGCCACCATGCTCTCCAACCCGGTCATCGAGGACGTTGTCGCCGTGACCGTGGTGGACGAGGACTGAGCATGCCCCGCACCACCGAATTTCCCTTCCTCGTGGACAACTCCATCGAGAACTACCCCGACTCCGGGATACGCGTGGGCGTGGTGACCTTCCCCGGCACGCTCGACGACCGCGACGCGGCCCGCGCCGTGCGCCTGGCCGGCGGAGAACCCGTCTCCCTGTGGCACGCGGATGACGACCTGCAGGACGTGGACGCCGTGGTCATCCCCGGCGGATTCTCCTATGGTGACTACCTGCGAGCAGGCGCCATCTCCCGCTTCGCCCCGATGATGGACAAGATCATCGACGCCGCCAATTCCGACGCCGCACTTCCCGTGCTCGGCATCTGCAACGGCTTCCAGATCCTCACCGAGTCGCACCTGCTGCCCGGTTCCATGATCAAGAACGACCACCTGCACTTCATCTGCCGCGACCAGCAGCTGAAGGTGGAGAACACCTCCACGGTCTTCACCAACAAGTACAGCGACGGCCAGGTCATCACCATCCCGTTGAAGAACCAGGATGGCCAGTACGTGGCGGACGCCGCGACTCTGGAGCAGCTCGAAGCGGAGGGCCGCGTGGTGTTCCGCTACGAGGGCCTGAACCCCAACGGCTCCCGCAACAACATCGCGGGCATCACCAACGCCCGCGGCAACGTGGTGGGCCTCATGCCGCACCCCGAGCACGCCGTGGAGTTGGGCTTCGGCCCCGAGCACACCGGCCGTGACGGCCTGTTCTTCTTCACCTCCCTCATCAAGCACGTCCTGGAGGCCGGCAAGTGAGCGCCAATACCGCAGAGCCCAAGAAGTTCAACATCGACACGGTGGAGCATGCCGCTGCCACCCCCGGCGAGGAGCAGCCCTGGGCGGAGCTCGGCCTCAAGCAGGACGAGTACGACCGCGTCGTGGAACTGCTCGGACGCCGCCCCACCGCGGCGGAGCTGGCCATGTACTCCGTGATGTGGAGTGAACACTGCTCCTACAAGTCCTCCAAGGTGCACCTGAAGAAGTTCGGTGCCAAAGTGGACGAGACCATGAAGAAGGACCTCATGGTCGGGATCGGCGAGAACGCCGGCGTCACCGATCTGGGGGACGGCTGGGCCGTGACCTTCAAGGTCGAGTCCCACAACCACCCGTCCTTCGTTGAGCCCTACCAGGGTGCCGCGACCGGCATCGGCGGCATCGTCCGCGACATCATCTCGATGGGTGCCCGCCCCGTAGCGGTCATGGATCCGCTGCGTTTCGGCGCCATCGACCACCCTGACACCGCCCGGCTGGTGCACGGCATCGTGGCCGGCATCGGCGGCTACGGCAACTCCCTCGGCCTGCCGAACATCGGCGGCGAGACCGTCTTCGACCCGGTGTACCAGGCCAATCCCCTGGTCAACGCCCTGGCCGTCGGCGTGCTGCGCCACGAGGACCTGCGTCTGGCCAACGCCTCCGGCGTGGGCAACCGCGTGGTGCTCTTCGGCGCCCGCACGGGTGGCGACGGAATCGGCGGCGCCTCGGTGCTGGCGTCGGAGTCGTTCGACGATTCCAAGCCCTCCAAGCGCCCGGCCGTGCAGGTGGGTGATCCCTTCTCCGAGAAGGTGCTGATCGAGTGCTGCCTCGAGCTGTTCAAGGGCGAGCTCGTCGAAGGCATCCAGGATCTAGGCGCCGCGGGTATCTCCTGCGCCACCTCGGAGCTGGCCTCCAACGGTGAGGGCGGCATGGAGGTCGAGCTGACCTCGGTGCTGCTGCGTGATCCCACGCTGACCCCCGGCGAGATCCTGATGTCGGAGTCGCAGGAACGCATGATGGCAGTGGTCACCCCTGAGAAGGCCGAAGCCTTCGAGGCCACCATGGAGAAGTGGGGAGTCGAGTACTCGTGGCTCGGAACGGTCACGGACACCGGTCGCCTGATCATCACCTGGGACGGCGAGACCATCGTGGACGTGGACCCCAAGTCCGTGGCCCACGACGGCCCCACCTACGACCGTCCCTACGAGCGCCCGTCCTTCCAGGACGCCGTGCAGGCGGATCACTTCCGCGCCTCGCAGGCCGGCCAGGATCTCCCGAAGTCCGGCGACGAACTCCGCGCGGCTCTGCTTGATCTGATCGCTCAGCCCAATCTCGCTGACACGTCCTGGATCACCTCCCAGTACGACCGCTACGTGGGCGGCAACACCGCACTGGCCATGCCCGATGACGCCGGCGTGATCCGCGTGGACGAGAACACCGGCATGGGCGTTGGCCTCTCCACCGACGCCAACGGTCGTTACGCCTACCTTGACCCCTTCGCGGGGGCGCAGCTGGCGTTGGCGGAGTCCTACCGCAACGTCACCACCACCGGTGCCGTTCCCATGGCCGTGACCGACTGCCTCAACTTCGGTTCCCCTGAGGATCCCGAGGTCATGTGGCAGTTCGTGCAGGCCATCGACGGTCTCTCCGATGCCTGCCTCGCACTGCAGGTTCCGGTGACCGGCGGCAACGTTTCCCTGTACAACCAGACCGGCACCACGCCGATCCACCCCACCCCCGTGGTGGGCGTGCTCGGCCGCTTCGACGACGTGGCCCGCCGCACCCCGTCCGGCTGGACCGAGAAGCAGGATGGCCAGGCCATCTACCTGCTCGGCACCACGCTGGACGAGCTGGACGGTTCCGAGTTCGCCAACCTGCGTGGCCACCTGGGCGGTCTGCCCCCCAAGGTGGACCTGGAGCAGGAGAAATTGCTTGGCCAGATCCTCATCTCCGGGTCCCGTGCCGGCATGTTCGACGCCGCGCACGACCTCTCCGAGGGTGGCCTCGCTGCCGCATTGACCGAGATGGTTCTGCACCACGGTGTCGGCGCCCGCGTGAACCTGGAGCGGCTGCTGGACCGCGATGGGGTGGATGCCTTCACCGCGCTGTTCTCCGAGTCGCAGGGTCGCGCCATCGTGACAGTCCCTCGTTCCGAGGAGGAGCGCTTCGTGGCCATGGCCGAGGTCCGCGGCTACCCGTTGTCCCGCCTGGGCATCGTGGATGCCGAGGCAGGCGCCCTCGAGATCCAGGGCCTGTTCTCCGTGCCGGTCGAGGAGCTCCGCGAGGCCAACACGGCCACGCTGCCGAAGTACTTCGGCTGATCCTTCGATTTCACTGCCCGACGGCGGTGGTACGGTTCCGTGCGGAACCGGCCCCCCGCCGGCGCGCAACAGG
>NZ_JALAGT010000146.1 GCF_022712295.1 Galactobacter sp. | reverse complement strand
TACGCGCTGTGAGGTCGGTGAACGTCGAGTAGCCCAGCACCGAGTTCAGCGCGGCGTCGGGGTCGGCGTCGCGCACCTCGGAGCCCACCCAGGCCAGGATCTCGCCCTCCCAGTCCAATCCGGCCTCATTGTCGGGAACCTCGACGGGGTCACCGCCTACGGACAGGGAGGCGGGCCAGCGGGCAAAGAGGGTGGGGAACTCCGGCACACCCTCCGCCTTGTAGGAACCCTCCTGAACGTGCTTCAAGTAGTTCAGTCCGATGCAGATCACGCGGGCGCCGGGCAGCACCGGCGGGACCCGACGCGCTGCCGCGAGATCCACGGTCTCCCCCACGGCGGCGCCGGACCGGGCGCCGTCCACGAACTCCTGCGCCGAAGCCCAGAACCGCTCGAGCGGGGCCAGGACCGCGGCCGTGGCCTCGCCCTCACGGTGCCACGCCACCTCGACGCCGTGTCCGCGGTCGATACCGATGATGCCTTCGATTGCCATGTCCTTGTGTTCTCCTTCAATACTGGTCTTGATTGTCTTGTGTCCCGATGGGTTCATGCCCAACGGATGGTGTTCACCGGGCACGCGGGCCCTGTTGAGGCCAATTCAGGCCGTTTCTGGCGTTTCAGGCCGTTCTGCCGGATGCTCGGCCTGCCACTGGCGCAGCCAGGCTCGCCCGTAGTCATTGCCGTTGGGCGTGCGCAGCACGGTGTGGATGTGGAAGCGCTGCGGGACGTCGTAGTCCAGGAAGACACCGCAGTGGTGGTCCAGTTCTGCGATCACGACCGGCGACTGGATTCGGAAATAGAACACGTCGCCGGGCTGATGCCCGCCGATCCAGCTGAAGTACGTCTCATCCAGGTGGGCCTCGATCTCCCGCATGCGGGCGGCCAGGGGGCCGGCGGGAAGGATGGTGTTGGCCTGTTCCAGCAGCTCGAGGATTCCCCGCTGAGCGGCCTCGGGAAGCGTGGACACGACGGCACCCTCGTTGGGAATCACGCGATTGTCTTGGAAGGCGCCGGCCAGGTGGCGTTCGTCGCCAGGGTGCACGCGGCCCTCCGGCATGGCCGGGTCCACCATCTGCTGGTAGGTGACCACCTGCTTCAGCTGCTCTTCGTTCAGCTGGGCCATCACCGAGTACGCCGTGGCGATCCGGTCCTCGAAGGCCCCCTCACCGGCGTGTACACCTTCGTCGATCTCGTTGGGCTCTGCCCCCAGGAACATGGGGCCAACGCTCATGCGGCCATTCACCACGAACACGTTGATGGCGCAGTGGTGTCCGTAGAGCTGCCACCCCCACGGCGTCACCGGGTTCGGGGCGCCGTATAGCGACACGTTGTAACTGAGCTCGTTGAGGATGCCGGGCAGGCCCACGACGTCGCCCAGGAAACCGTTGATCCGCATCATGAGGCGCACGAGCCGCTCCCCCTCGGAGCTAAGGCTCGCGTTGATCAGTGCGTACACGGCCTCCCGCACTGGGGCGTCCACGTTCTCCAGGCGCAGCCCGGTGTCGAATTGCATGAACTCCGGGTTGGCCCAGGTCTGCCATTCGACGGCATCCACCGCGTGGACGAGCCGTTCGCGCTCCTCCGGCGTCACCACATCCAGCAGGTGGTTGGCGGCCGCGACCATCTCCCGGACCGGTGCTTCCTCGCCGGGAACCGGCGCGCCGAGGTCGAAGATCTCGGGGTGCACGGTCCCGTCCGTGCTGATGCCGTGGAATTCATTCAGGTACAGCGGGGTCCAACCGGCCACCAACTCACCGGTGAACGTCCCTCGCTGCTTGGACGCCTCGCGGTAGGCATAGGCGTCCAGTCCGTCCAGGTCCCGCAGCCGAGGAGCATCTTGGGCGTATTGGAACCTGCGGAAATCTGCCGTCGCAGTGGTCGGGGTGCTCATGCTGCTGCCACCTTCTTGCGGTTGGGATGCCCGACGGCGCGGGTCAGGGCCGCCACTGCGGCGGCCGGGTCGTCGCCACGCCAGGCAACGTGCTGGTCCGGCCGCACCATCACTGCGGATGCCTCCCAGGTCTCTGCGACGCCGGGGGTGTCGATGGGGACCACCAGCAGCGGCACCTCGCTGGGCACCCGCTCGTGGATCTCCGTCCAGGACCTCAGGTCCGTGCCGACGGCATCCGAGTCCACCAGCAGCGTGAATCCCTGACCCAGGACGTCGTACAGCGACAGGTCCTCGGAGACCCAGGCGTGCGGAAGCACCCGCCCGGGGCGGGCGGAGGGAACGTAGTCGATGGGATCGCGCATCGGCTCACGGCCGTCGCCCTCGTCCACGAGGTCGGTTCCCTCGTAGTCGTAGCCGAGCACCAGGCCCAGGGAATGGAACTCGGAACGCTTCACGGCCAAGGCCTCGAAGGCCCTGGCGCGTGCGGCCTCGCCGCGCTCACCGGGCTGGTCGAGGTCTGGGTCGAGGAAGTCGTAGGCGAGCGCCCTGCCGTTTGCTGCGGCCTCGGCGATGGTGCGGGCCGCGATGGGACGCCGCTCCTGCTCGTAGCTGCCCAACAAGTCGTGGCCGGCCCAGCCCTGAATCTCTGCGGCGAGCTTCCAGGCCAGGTTCACGGCGTCGCCCACGCAGGTGTTGAATCCGTGGCCACCCCACGGCGGGTTCATGTGGGCGGCGTCGCCGATCAGGTGCACGCTGCCGCGTCCGTAGTGCTCGGAGAGCAGCATGCGTGCGGTCCAGTCGTCCTGGGCGATGATGTTGACGTCGATATCGGCGCCGGCCATGGCACGTACGGCAGCCTCAGGGTCCTGGTGAGCTCCCGTCAGGTCCACACCCTGGAGGATGACCCACCAGGTGTTCTCGAGGTCGGCGCGGCCGATCATGCCCGCAGCCTCTGCCGAGACCACCCAGTACTGTACCGCCGGGTCCAAGGTCAGTTTCTGGGCCAGGTCCTCTGAGGTGAAGAGCAGGTTCAGGTTGGCGCGCGGGGCTGACGTCCCTTCGAAGGCATACCCGAGCGCCTTGCGCACCGTGGAGGACCCGCCGTCGGCCCCCACGAGTCGCGCGGCCGCCACGAGGGAGGACGAACCGTCCTCCGTCACGAGCCTGACGAGGCTCGGGGTCTCCGGCGAATCCGCTGGGGAAAGCCGCACCGGCTGGGCGGTGACGCCCAGGCGCAGATCGATCAGCGGGTTCTCCGCAGCGGCCTCGCGAAGCACCACCTCGAGTGCAGGCTGGGCCACCTGCTGCCCACACTCGGGCTGCAGGTCGTAGCGGCCGCGCTGCAATTGGAAGGCGCCAGGGAAGTCCCGCAGCGTGTACCCGGTGAGGCTGGTGCAGAAGGTGACCTGCTGGGCGTAGTCCACGGGCAGGCCCGCCTGACGCACGCGGTCCGCGAGGCCGAGCCTACGCAGCTGCGTCATGGTGCGCGCATTGGTGGTCTTGGCCTTGGGGCGGCTGTGGTCCACGTCCACGCGGGGCTCCACGACGGTGGACTCGATGCCGCGTGAGGCGAGGTCGAGCGCCAGCACCAGGCCGGCGGGGCCGCCGCCACAGATCAGCAGGTTCAGCGACTCCGTGATCGCCTCTTCTGTGCCCGGTGCGCTCTGATCTTGGTCCAACATGACAGTATTCCTTCGGTTCTTCTCGAAAGGTTTGAGTGGGTGGGGCCGTCGCGGCCCAAAAAAGGTGATCGGGTGAGCAGCTTGGTTGGCGGCTCAGGCCGAGTGGCTCAGCGGGTTGAGCGGCTCAGCGGGTTGAGTGGCTCAACGGGCCGAGTGGCTCACCTGGCCCCGCGTTCAGCGGGCAAGGGGCGCAGCCACCGACTCGGCCTGCACGGGGCCGGCCTGCCGACGCTTGTTGCGCAAGGTCACCATGAGAACCGCTCCCAGGACGGCCGGAACCGCGAAGCCGTAGAGGGCCATGCTGAAGCCGCCCCCGGTGGAGACCATGAAGGCCCCGTAGGTGGGTCCCACGATGGCGCCGAGGCGACCCACACCGAGCGCCCAGCCCAGGCCGGTGGCACGGGCGTGGGGCGGGTAGAGCTGGGAAATGTAGTCGTTGAGCATGTTCTGCGTGCCCAGGCCGCCGAAGCCCATGACGGCAGCGAGCAGCAGCATGGCGGTGGAGGAGGGATGCGTGGACATGACGATCAGGGCCAGGGCCGCCGCGGTGAAGCCCACGATGATGAGCGGGCGCGGGCCGAAGCGCTGGCTGAGGATCGCGGCCAGCACCGTCCCGACCACCGCGCCGACGGAGTAGGCCACCAGGAAGGTGATGGAGGAGGAGATCCCGAAGCCCTGGTTGTGCATGATCTGCGGAAGCCAGGTGCTCACACCGAACATGACCAGCAGGCTGAGCAGCGTGATGCACCAGATCACCAGGGTGCGCCGTGCGCGCCCCTCGGAGAACAGGGTGCCGAGCTGGGAACCGGTGGCCGCACCCTTGGAGGCGTTGCCGTCGGCCTCCATGCCGTAGCGTGCACGCACCGCGGCGGCCTCGGCATGACGACCACGGGCGTCCAGGAAGGCTGGCGATTCCGGCAGCCACTTGGCGAAGAGGGGAACCAGCACCAGGCCTGCCACGCCGATGGCGTAGACCGGACGGAAGCCGTGGTTCTCGGTCAGGCCTGCCGCGGTGAAGGCCGCAATCAGGGTACCCAGCGCCGGGCCCGTGAGGACCGCTCCGAGGATCACGGATCGACGGTTGGCCGGCGCGAACTCACTGGTGAGTGCCACGGCGGTGGGCAGCAGCCCGCCCACACCGAAGCAGGCCACGAAGCGGGCGGCCATGAACAGTTCCCAGTTGGGAGCCACGGAGCAGCACAGCATCGCCACGGAGAAGATGCCAACGGCCAGCATGCAGATGCGGCGGCGACCCAGCAGGTCGGTGAGCATGCCGACGCACAGCGATCCGAGCAGCATGCCGACCAGGGCGACCGAACCGATGGTGCCGGCCAGCCCTGGGGTGATCCCGAAGGGCTCCGGGCCGATCAGGGTGGGCAGCGTGGCGCCGTACACGTAGAGGTCGTAGCCGTCCGCCAGCAGGGCCAGCCAGCACAACGCGAAGACGGGGAGCAGTCCCCTGCGGTTGGTTGCATTCGTCATTGAAATGCCTCGGTCTTTCGAAGGTTGCACCACGCACTGCGCGGGAGAGATCCGCTGCCGTGGAGGTCCTGTCCGCGTGGCCTCACCCGCAAGAAGGGTGAGTGCTGCGTTGCAGAAAGGCCCCGCCACGTGAGTGTGAAGTACGTGAGTGGAAGTACGTGGGGTGGTGTGTGCGAGGTCCGGCGGGCCGGTGCTGTGGGTGGGCACGGCCGCTGACCATCCGCCTCGAACGAGTTTGCGTGAGGTAAGTCACGCACCGAAGGGGCCATTTCATTCTGTGGAATGATCCCTGTGATGCGCACCTCTTCACCTGCCAAGGTGTGGGACGTCGCCTCCACCGGGGCGAGCACACTTTGGACACGTGATCTTGTGCGCAAGGCGCCCACAGGCACCGAACGCGTGGACACGCATGAAACACCACGCACTGGCATACCCAGGCATCACCGAGGACAAGGAGGTCCCCGTGCCGGCAACCGGCCGCGACGGCGTCTTGCTGCGGGCCCTCCGTGTCCTGGAGCAATTCGACGCGGAGCACCGCACACTCAACCTCACCGAGCTCTCCACCGGGACCGGCATGCCCCGCACCACGGTGTGGCGCATCGCCCGGGAACTGGTCAACTGGGGCGCGTTGGAGCGCGTCTCGGAGGAGCGCTATGCGGTGGGCGTGCGGCTTTGGGAGATCGCCTCGCTGGCCCCACGCGGGCACGGAGTGCGGGAGACCGCGCTGCCCTACCTCGAGGACCTGTACCAGGTCAGCGGCCACCACGTGCTGCTGGCCGTCAGGGACGGGAAGGAAGCGGTCCTGATCGACCGCCTCTCCTCACGTCACGCCACGGCCGTGGACTACCGCATCGGTGGCCGCCTCCCCCTCGACACCACCGGGGTCGGGCAGGTGCTCCTTGCCCACGCGCCCGCCGGCTTGCGGGAACGGGTCATCAAGGGCAGCGACGACCCGAACCTCCGTGGGATCATCGCCGCCGTCCGAAAGTCCGACGAGGCGGCGGTACGTCGCGTGGTCCCCTCCGAAACGCTGTCCGTGGCCTGCCCGGTCCGGGACGAGGAGGGCGACGTGGTCGCCGCCGTCTCCGTGGTGGTCCCCGACCTCACCACCCATCCGACCAGTATCGCCATGGCCGTACGCACCACCGCGGCCGCGATCTCCAGGGCGTTGGGGCACGTCGCCTCGCCCCGTGCCCGACGCGAGATCGGCGAGGCCCGCGCCCGCGCCACCAGCGCGAATCCCCCCTTCGCCGCCCGCCCGGCGGCGGTCGCGAACAGAACCTGACACCACGGCGTCGGGCATTGGGCCCTGCC
>NZ_JALAGT010000145.1 GCF_022712295.1 Galactobacter sp. | reverse complement strand
GCCGCTCCGGCGCCTGCCGCTGCACCGGCCGCTCCCGCAGCCTCCTCCACCGCTCCCGGCTACGTGACCCCGCTGGTGCGCAAGCTCGCCAACGACCACGGCATTGATCTCTCCACGGTCTCCGGCACGGGAGTGGGCGGACGCATCCGCAAGCAGGACGTGCAGGCCGCCATCGACGCTGCCGCAACGGCTGCCAAGGCCACGGCCGCGCCCTCCGCACCCGCTGCCAAGGCTCCGGCCGCGCCCAGCGCCGAGGCCGCCAAGCTGCGTGGCACCACCATCAAGGCCCCCCGCATCCGCCAGGTCATTGCCAAGCGCATGCGTGAGTCCCTGGACATCTCCACCCAGCTGACGCAGGTGCAGGAGGTGGACATGACCCGCATCGTGAAGCTGCGCAAGTCCGCCAAGGCCAAGTTCGCTGCCGACAACGGCGTGAACCTGACCTACCTGCCCTTCATCTCCGAGGCCGTCACCGAGGCACTCAAGGTCTTCCCCGAGTTCAATGCCTCCTACGACCAGGACAAGCAGGAGATCACCTACCACGCCGCCGAGCACCTCGGCATCGCGGTGGACACCGAGAAGGGCCTCGTGGTCCCCGTCATCTCCGATGCGGGCGACCTGAACCTGGCCGGCCTGTCCAAGAAGATCGCCGATCTGGCCGCCCGTGCCCGCGTGAACAAGCTGGGCCCGGATGAGCTCTCCGGTTCCACGTTCACCATCACCAACATCGGTTCCGCTGGCGCCCTGTTCGACACCCCGATCATCAACCAGCCCAACGTCGGCATCCTCGGCACCGGCATCATCCAGAAGCGCCCCGTGGTCGTCACGGACGCTGACGGTGACGATGTCATCGCGATCCGTCAGATGATGTACCTGTCGCTGACCTACGACCACCGTCTGGTGGACGGCGCCACCGCCGGTCGCTTCCTGCAGGCCGTCAAGGCCCGCCTGGAAGCAGGCGAGTTCGCCGGCGAACTGGGTCTCTGATCCGCCAGTTCGCGTCAGAGTAGTTCGCGTCCGAACTGCAACACCTCGAGCGGCCCCTTTCACACCTGAGAACAGGTGCGGAAGGGGCCGCTTTGGTGCATGCACATCAGGCAAGCCTTCCCTACTTCGACAGACCGTAGAAGTCGCAACTAAAGTGGAGTCATGACTTTTCTGACCTCAGTGCTCGTCGCCCTGCACATCCTCGGCGCGGCCGCGATTTTCGGCATCTGGCTTGCCACCTTCAAGAAGCCCACGGTGACCCTGTGGCAGCTGGTGGGTGCCATCGTCCAGGTCGTCACCGGCTTGGCCCTCGTCGGGATCGCCGAGGCCGGCGACGGCGACGTGAACCACATCAAGGTGGCCGTGAAGACGGTGGTCGCCGTGATCATCCTGATCGCCGCCATCATCGGGTTCAACAAGGCCAAGAAGGGCAAGGACGTGCCCACCGGACTGGCTCACGCCGTGGGTGGCATGGCCTTCATCAACATTCTCGTCGCCACCCTCTGGAACTGAGTTCAGCCGTTCTTCACCCGTTGGGGCCTCAGCAGCGCATGACGTCGCGTTGCTGGGGCCCCTTCCTTGTGCGGCACCTTGTGGTGCATCACCCGTCGCCGGCATCCGCGACCGTCACCGATTCGATTCGCCACTGGCCCGCGGCCAGCACCAGCGTGAAGGCGAGTTCTCGTTCCCGCGGCGTCTGTGCGGCGCGAGGCGTCGTCTGCTCCGAGAGTTTCACTTCCGTTCCGGTCGTCACGCTGGTCGCCAAGACCCTAACCTTGGCTTGGCCGTCCTCACCCGCAGGACGCAGGTTCTTCAGGCTGGAGGTCAGGGACACGAAATGCGTTCCACGGCTTCTGAGCCCGGAAATCAGCGCCCGGTCGGCTTTCAGCCCTTCCCCGTCCACGTAGACGGAATCCAGCACGCCCGCTCGTCTCTCGGACAGCGCGGCGGTGCGTTGCTTGTCCAGCTCAGGCAATGCGGCCATGGCCGCCTGAACGCGCTCCCCTCCGGAGTCCGCCACGCGCGTTGGCGCGGGCCTGCCAGCCGTGGGATCGACTCCGGAATCGTGGGTTGCTGTAGCGGGCGCACGGCTGTTGCCCGTTCCGCCGTCGGTCACGACGGTGACCACCGCTGCCGCAACGGCCACGGCGGAAGCGGCACCCACCACCCACACCGTGGCCCGACGGGCGGTTCCCCGACCACGGGTCCGGCCCAACTCGTCTGGCCTGGTGACTCGGCCGGCGCCGCCGGGTCGGCGCCTGCGCAGCAGCCGCCGCCACCGCGGCTGCGCCGGGGCCCGCGTACGGAGAAGGGGTACGCCGTCGCCTCCCGCGGCCGCGGTGGCATCCAACGGTGTCGCCTTGTGGCATTCCAACAGGGCCGGTCCGACGTCCGAGGCGTGCGGCCGCTCCTGCGGATCCGCAGCGAGGCAGTCCTCGATCAGCCGCGCGGCCGCCGCATCCACGTCCTGACGCAGCAGTGGGAGCGGGACACGGTCACGTTCCTCCCCCGGCGCCTCACCGGTCAGGACCAACCACGCCAAGGCGCCCCACCCGAACACGTCGGCGCCACGACCGTGAACGGCCTCCGGCGCCGAAAAGCCCTCCGTTCCGCCCTCGGCCCGGGCCTCCCCCAGCGCACGCGCCAGGCCGGGATCCACCAACATCGGAGCACCCTCTGCATCGAAGAGGACGTTGTCGGGACTGACGTCTCCGTGGACCGCCCCGTGACGGTGGAGGTGGGCCAGCGCCCGCGCAACAGGAACCAGTAGCGTCACGGCCTCACCCACCGGAAGTGGTCCCCGGGCTGCGAGCAGGGCCGAGACGGAGCCACCAGGGACGTGCGCCAGGAGTTCCCCGCGGCGCCTTCCCTCGGCCTCAACGACCTTGACGAGGTGCGGGTGATCCCACGCAGTCGGAACCTCCGTGGGCGCGTCTGCCTCGGTGACCGATTCCAGCGGGACACGTTCCACGAGCAGGTCATCCACGGATTCCCCGGCGGACGGCAAGGTGACCGCACCGCTCACGTCGCCGCGTCTCACCACCGTGACGCGAGCCTGTCCGCCGACCACCGCCGACTCGACATGAACGGCGTCTGGTTGCACGGACGTTGCATGACGCTTGCCCTGGCCGCGGACGTCCAGGATCGTTCTGTCCCCCGCCGGAGGAGAGGCGGTTCTGCCCGACGTGACGCGGTCGGCGGCCTTCGACGGGCGCGGCGCGGCGTGCCTGCCATGACGAGGTGCGTGGTGTGCGTGCGTTGGTTCCATGACACGAGTCTGCCCACTTCGCGTCATTCCCGCTGAAGTTATCCACAGGTGAGGTCTTAGGGTCGGTCTCATGGCCTTGACCACCATTCACCTCGGATACGCACCCGACCCGGTCGAGTACTCCTCGGCCCTCGACACCCAACACCGACTTCATGCCGACGTCGTGGCAGATCCCACCCAGGCATACCTGCTCCTCCTGGAACACCCAGCCGTGTACACGGCGGGCCGCCGCACCGGGGACGCCGAACGTCCCAAGGACGGCACACCCGTGCTGGACGTGGACCGTGGAGGACTGATCACCTGGCACGGCCCCGGACAGCTCGTGGCCTACCCGATCCTGCCCTTGGCAGACGTCACCGCGATCAAGGATTATGTGACCCGCCTTGAACAGGCCGTCATCGACACCGTGGGCGCCTACGGTGTCGAGGGGGTCCGCGTTCCCGGCCGCGCCGGCGTCTGGGTCCTGGAACCCGGACGTCCGGACCGCAAGATCGCCGCGATCGGCATCCATGTGGATCATGGCGTCACCTACCACGGCGTGGCGCTCAACATCGATAACGACCTGGCCCCGTACAAGAACATCATCCCGTGTGGCATCGCTGACGCGGATGTGACCACGCTGGCCAACGAAACCGGCAAGAGCATCACCGTGACGGACGTGGCCCCGGTGTTCGAGGCCGCGCTGCGCGAGACCCTGGCGGCGGCGATCAAACCGGAAGCCCTTCTCGCGCGTCCCCGCGAGGAGGTCTCGGCATGAGCGGCTGCTGCTCAACCGGAAGCGGAACCCAGGTCGGTACCGCACCCGGCCGCTCCGGGTCGTCGGGCACCCCGGCGCCCGAGGGGCGCCGCATGCTCCGCGTCGAGGCGCGCAACGCCGCCGTCCCCGTGGACCGCAAGCCCGATTGGATCCGCGCCGAATTGAAGATCGGTCCCGAATACGTCGGATTGAAGTCCCTCGTGAAGGACAAGGGACTTCACACCGTCTGTGAGGAGGCCGGCTGCCCCAACATCTTCGAGTGCTGGGAGGATCGCGAGGCAAGCTTCCTCATCGGCGGATCCCAGTGCACCCGGCGCTGCGATTTCTGCGAGATAGACACGGGCCGCCCCAAGGAGATCGACCGCGAGGAACCGAACCAGGTCGCCAACGCCATCAAGGAGATGGGGCTGCGCTACGCCACCGTCACCGGTGTGGCGCGTGACGACCTGGAGGACGAGGGCACCTGGCTCTATGCCGAGACCGTGCGCCGCATCCACGCACTCAATCCCGGGACTGGCGTGGAACTGCTGATCCCTGACTTCCACGGGACGCCGTCCCTGCTGGACGTGGTCGCGGACTCCCAGCCCGAGGTCTGGGCACACAACGTGGAGACCGTCCCCCGGCTGTTCAAGCGCATTCGCCCGGCCTTCCGCTACGATCGCTCCCTCTCCACCATCGGGCACGGCAAGTCCCGCGGCATGATCACCAAGTCCAACCTCATCCTCGGGATGGGCGAGGAACGCTCGGAGATCTCCCAGGCGCTGGCCGACCTCCGCTCGGCCGGGACGGACATCATCACGCTGACCCAGTACCTGCGCCCCACCACCCGCCACCTGCCCGTGGATCGCTGGGTGCGGCCGGAGGAATTCGTCGAACTGAGTGAGGAGGCCAAGGAACTCGGCTTCTCCGGTGTCATGGCCGGTCCGTTGGTTCGTTCCTCCTACCGTGCAGGCCGGCTCTGGGTCCGGGCCATGCGGCATCAAGGACGGGAGGTCCCCGCTTCCCTGTCCCACATCGAGGACGAGGGCGAGGCACGGCAGGAGGCCGCCACCGTCATGGCGGGGTTGGCCCGCTGAACACGGATTGACCGCTACGAGGACGGGATTCCAGCCGCATCGACGCTGAAGGCGTCCACGCTCATTTTCGGAAAGCGTGGACGCCTTCATCACGTTCGGCGCCCAGAGGCCCGCACCATCCGGTAGAATTGGCACGCTATGGCCAAGAAACTCGATAACTCCGCCCAGGAACAGATCCGTCAGCTGCGTCAGGCGCAGAAGGACGAGAAGCAGGCGGCCAAGGACGCCAAGAAGGCGGCCCGTAAGTCCGGTAAGGGCGAGGGTCGCTGGTCTCAGATCAAGCAGGTCTTCAAGATGACCCGCAAGGCCGAGCCCAAAGTCCCGTGGATCATGCTGCTGATCTTCCTGGGATCCGGTGTGGTGCTCGGCGCGCTCGGCTGGTTGATCGGCAACTGGATCACCTTCGGTATCCTCGGCCTGGTCATCGGTCTGCTGCTGGCCGTGATCTACATGAACAGGCGCGCCGAGAAGGCCGCCTTCGCACAGATCGAGGGCCGCCCCGGGTCCTCGGGCGCAGCGCTGTCCACCATGGGCCGCGGCTGGATCGTCCGAGAGGAGCCCGTCTCCGTCTCCCCCAAGCACCAGGACCTCGTGTTCATGGCCATCGGCAAGCCCGGCGTGGTCCTCGTGACCGAGGGCCCCACCGCGCGTGTGCGCCCCTTGGCCGACGGCGTGAAGCGCAATGTCACCCGCGCGGTGAAGAACGTGCCGATCACCGTGGTGAACGCGGGATCCCAGGACGGGCAGATCCCCCTCCCCAAGGTCCGCAAGGAACTCAAGGCATTGAAGAAGGCCATCTCCCGTCAGGAGATCAAGGCCGTTGACCAGCGCCTGTCCACCCTGAACATGTCCAAGCCGCCGATCCCCAAGGGCATCGACCCCAACCGGGTCCGCCCCAACCGCAAGGCGCTGCGCGGGCGCTGATCCGTCAGTCTCTTCGAGGCCACACGCGGGGGCGGGGACTTCGGTACGGAAGTCACCGCCCCCCTCGTTGTGCATTGCGCCAGTTCCGCCACTGACCTGAACCGAACTACAGCTGGATTTCCAACTTCAGCGCGGTCCTGCGCTTCGGGCGGCGGTCTCAACCGGTGGTTGCAACACGGTTGTCGATCAGGCCTGCAAGGCCTCCCGCAAGCACTCCGCGGGCGTAAACCATTCTAGCCGCTTCCGCGGCCGACCATTCAATTCATTCGCGACATATTCAAGAT
>NZ_JALAGT010000144.1 GCF_022712295.1 Galactobacter sp. | reverse complement strand
GCGCATCGCCGTGGACCTCGTCCACGACCTCAATACATCTTTGTCGCCAACCCGTAGAGGCAACGCCGGAGCAGGAGAATTCGCCATACCCAATTCTCCCAAACCACCAACCATTTAGGAACTAACGACACGCGACACTAGAATGGTTTACGCCCGCGGAGTGCTTGCGGGAGGCCTTGCAGGCCTGATCGACAACCGTGTTGCAACCACCGGTTGAGACCGCCGGCTGAAGATACGCATCGACCTGAAGTTGACCCCCGCCGAATCGACGGTTCAGCCCTCGAAGAGCTCCTGCCCCAGGTACCCGCCGGCCGCATCGATCCCGCGAGGTACCGCGAACAGCCCGGAGCCCGTGTGGCGCAGGTATTCCTGCATCTGATCGTTCTTGGAGATCTTGGATTGCATCGGGACATAGTGCGTCCTCGGGTCCACCACGAAGGCGATGAAGAACAGCCCAGCATCAAGCCGCCCAAGCCCGTCCGCCCCGTCGGCATAGTTGTAGCTGCGGCGCAGCATCTGGACGCCGTCGTTGTTGTCGGGATGCGCCAAGGCCACGTGAGAGTCCACCGCGATGGCGGGTTCCCCGTCCACCTTCTTCTTGAAGTCTGGTTGGGTGAACTCCTCACCACCGGACAGGGGCGCCCCGACGGATTTGCTGCGTCCCACCACGAGTTCCTGCTCACCCAGCTGCTGGGAGTCCCAGACCTCGATGTACATCCGGATCCGGCGGGCCACCAGATAGCTGCCGCCGTTGAGCCACTTCTGTTCCCCCGTGAGCCCGGAGACCCAGACGTGCTTGTCCACCAACTCCTTCTCCTCGAGCTTGAGGTTGTTGGTGCCGTCCTTGAACCCGAAGAGATTGCGCGGCGTGGCCTGCTTCTTGGACGTGGACGCTGTGCGGCCGAACCCCACCTGCGTCCACCGCACCGATGCCGTACCGAAGGCCTGACGGGCCAGGTTCCGCACAGCATGCACGGCGACCTGCGGGTCGTCCGCGCACGCCTGCACCACAAGGTCTCCTCCCGTGCGGTTCTTCTCCAACATGTCCCCGGAGAAGTGCGGCAGCTCGATCAGACCTTCCGGCAGCTTGGACTTCAGCCCGAAACGGTCCTTGCCTTGCGCATCCACGAACAGCGAACGACCGAAGCCGACCGTAACGGTCAGGTGCGAGGCCGTCAGTCCCACCGCCTCACCCGTATCGATCGGCACCCCGACCGGGTTCCCGTCCGACGCGCCGGAGGTCCCGCCCACCGGCAGGCCCTGGGTCATGTAGCCGATGGCGGAGGACCAGTCCTTCATCAGCTTGATGACCTCGTCGACATCCTTGGTGGTCAGGTCGAAGGCCGCGATGTACATCCGGTCCTGCATCTCAGTGTCGATCCCGGCCTGGTGCTCACCGAACATGGACACGGCATCGATCACGCCGTCGGCCCCGGTCTTGGGCGCGTCGGTGTCCGACGACGCGGCCTCCTGCCGCGGCGACCACAAGGCGCCGGCGGCGCCGCCGAGGACCAGGCCGGCCCCACCGGCACCGATGGCGCCCAACAAGCCGCGACGAGTTGGCGACGAGGACTGCTCGTCCTCTTCAGAATCTCGTTGGTCCATGCCTCATTTTCTCCTGTTCCACGCCCACCGCGCCATCACGGGTCCAGTACGTGATCACCCCGTGGGGCCCACACGCCTGATGCGTATGGGCCCCACGGGGTGCCTTCGTCCCGACGCACCACGCCGGGACCGGATCACTGCGCCTTGGTGGCGGTCTTGGTCAGATCCTCGAGCGGCTTCTTCACGGCCAGGACCTGGTCGGAAAGAGCCTTGATCTGCTCGTCGCTGAGATCGTCGTAGTACTTGTAGCCCTCGCCGTCCTTGTACTCGTCAACGGCCGTGGCGATCTCCTCGAAGCGCTTGTCCAACTCGTCGGAGAGCTCGGTGTCGCCGGAGTTCTCCAGCAACGGCTTCAGGGTCTCGTAGGCCACCTTGGCGCCGTCCACGTTGGCCGCGAAGTCCCACAGGTCCGTGTGGGAGAACGCCTCTTCCTCGCCAGTGATCTTGGAGGTTGCGACCTCGTCCATCAGGCCCACGGAACCGTTTCCGATGTCGTTGATGGTGGGCTCGTAGTCTTCGGCGAAGACCTCGTCGTAGAGCTTCTTCGTGTTGGTCTTGATGCCGTCTGCGATCTCCTTGCGCTCGGCATCCGACATGGCCTTGTAACCCTTGGGGGACCACAGGTCCTTCTCGGCACGGTGCCAGCCGGTGAACTCGTCACCGTCCTCGACGTCGGGCTCGCGGATGTCCAAAAGCGGGTCCAGGTCGCCGAAGGACTCCGCCAGCGGCTCGATGCGCTCGTAGTGGGCGCGGGTCGGGGCGTAGAGTTCCTTGGCCTTCTCGGTGTCACCGGATTCGAAGGCGGCAACGAACTCGTCGGTGCCCTCCACCAACTGGGCCACCTGAGACTTCACGTAAGCCTTGTAGTCGGCGATGGCCTTCTTCTGCAGCTCTGCCCGGTCGTCACTGACCTTGACCTCTTCGCCTGCGGTGACCTTGAACGGCGCACGCGTGCCCGCGCCGATCATGCCGGGCACGCAGGCCGTCTGGTAGTCGCCCTCCTCAAGGGCCACGGTCAGTTCACGCGTCACATTGGGGCCGATGTTCTCCAGCTCACCGATGATGCGCAGACCGTCCGCGGCCAGGACCTCGAACTCGTTCACCTTGGTGCCGGAGTTGGTG
>NZ_JALAGT010000016.1 GCF_022712295.1 Galactobacter sp. | reverse complement strand
TGGCAGGAGACCGGGTCACCCGCGTTATTGTCCTCGCTCGGACCGGCAGCGGACAAATCCGTGGTCCGTCGTGTTGGACCGACCCAGGGCTGGTGCCGCCGTAGACTGTCACGCATGTGTGGAATTGTGGGATATGCCGGACTCCCGGCCGACCAGGGGGGCCATGAGGCCCTCGACGTGATCATGGAGGGCCTGCGCAGGCTCGAGTATCGCGGCTACGACTCCGCTGGCGTCGCTGTGGTGCCCGCTGCTTCGCAGTCCGGAGACGAAGGTATTCAATGGCGTAAGAAGGCGGGGAAACTCTCGAACCTGACCGCCGAGATCGAGGCCGACCCGCTGCCGGCAGCCTCGACCGGCATCGGCCACACGCGGTGGGCCACACATGGTGGGCCCACCGACGTCAACGCCCACCCACATGTCGTGGCAGGCGGACGCCTTGCCGTGATCCACAACGGCATCATCGAGAACTTTGCGCAGCTGAAGTCGGAGCTGGCGGCCAAGGGTCATACGTTCCTGTCCGAGACCGACACCGAGGTCGCTGCGACCCTCCTGGGTGACGTCTACGAGTCGGAAGCCGAGCGCGATCTGACGCGTGCGCTGCAGCTGACCTCGGCCCGCTTGGAGGGGGCCTTCACGCTGCTGGCCGTGCATGCTGACCACCCGGGCGTGGTCGTGGCCTCCCGCCGCAACTCCCCGCTCGTCGTCGGGCTCGGCGAGGGCGAGAATTTCCTGGGCTCCGACGTCTCCGGCTTCATCGACTACACCCGCCGCGCGGTGGAACTGGAACAGGACCAGGTCGTCACCATCACCCCCGTGAGTTACGCGGTCACCGACTTCGCCGGTAATCCCGCTCGCGGCAAGGAATTCACCGTTGACTGGGATGCAGCTGCCGCCGAGAAGGGCGGTTACCCGTCCTTCATGGTCAAGGAGATCCACGATCAGCCGCAGGCCGTGGCGGAGACCCTGTTGGGCCGCATCGGCACCGATGGCAAGTTGGTGCTGGATGAGTTGCGCATCGACCTTGACGAGTTGAAGGCCATCGACAAGATCATCGTGCTGGCCTGCGGCACCTCCGCCTACGCCGCACACGTGGCCAAGTACGCCATTGAGCACTGGTGCAGGATCCCCGTGGAGGTGGAGCTCTCCCACGAGTTCCGCTATCGCGACCCCATCGTCAACCCCACCACCCTCGTGGTGACGATCTCTCAGTCCGGCGAGACCATGGACACCCTGATGGCCATGCGTTATGCCAAGGAACAGGGCGCACGCACGCTCTCGATCTGCAATTCGAACGGCTCGTCCATCCCGCGTGAGTCGGACGCCGTGCTCTACACGCACGCCGGTCCCGAGATCGCTGTTGCCTCCACCAAGGCCTTCCTGGCTCAGATCGTGGCCGCGTACCTGCTCGGCCTGTACCTGGCGCAGTTGCGGGGTTCCCTCTATGCGGAGGAGATCAAGGACCTGCTCGCCGATCTGGCCGACATCCCGGCCAAGATCCAGGACGTCCTTGATCGTCAGACGGCGATCACGGATCTGGCCCAGTCCATGGCGGAGGCAACGTCGGTGCTCTTCCTCGGCCGCCACGTGGGCTACCCCGTGGCGTTGGAGGGCGCGCTGAAGCTCAAGGAGATCGCCTACATCCACGCGGAGGGCTTTGCCGCAGGCGAGCTGAAGCACGGTCCCATCGCCCTGATCGAGGAGGGGCAGCCGGTCTTCGTGGTGGTCCCGTCCCCGCGCGGGCGCCATTCGATGCACTCCAAGGTGGTCTCCAACATTCAAGAGGTCCGCGCCCGCGGTGCCAAGACTCTGGTGATCGCCGAGGAGGGTGACGAAGCGGTCAAGGACTTCGCCGAGTGGGTCTTCTACGTTCCGGAGACCAAGTCCCTGCTGATGCCGCTGCTGACGGTGGTTCCGCTGCAGATCTTCGCCTGTGCGCTCGCCGAGGCCAAGGGCCTCAACGTCGATCAGCCGCGCAACCTGGCCAAGTCCGTCACTGTGGAGTGATGAACGGCGGCCGACAGGCCGCCCTGGAATGCCGAACGGCGCCGTTCCCGACTCGAGTCGGGAACGGCGCCGTTTGGCGTGAATACGGGCTTGTTCAGTCCCAGGACGGGGCAGTGGGAATGTATTCCTTCAGCCACTTGGTCAGGTCCGGCCCCAGATCCTTGCGTTCCGAGGCAAGCTGGATGACGGCCTTGATGTAGGAGAGCTTGTCTCCGGTGTCGAAGCGGCGGCCGCGGAAGACCACGGCGGTGACGCCACCGCCGTCGGCAGGATCCATGGTGGCCAGTTCCAGCAGGGCGTCCGTCAGCTGGATCTCGTTGCCGCGGCCGGGCTCGGTGTGCTCCAGGACGTCGAACACGGCCGGGTGCAGCACGTACCGGCCGATCACCGCGAGATCGGACGGGGCCTCGTCCGGGGCGGGCTTCTCCACCAGCGTGTTGACCTTGACGTAGTCCTCGCCTGGAACCTCTGAGATGTCCGCGCAACCGTAGGAGGAGATCTGGGAGTGGGGCACCTCCATGAGGGCGATGACGGAACCGCCAACGCGCTCCTGGACCTCCACCATCTGCTTGAGGAGATCGTCATCAGCGTGGATCAGGTCATCGCCGAGCAGCACGGCGAAGGGCTCGTCCCCGACGTGCGCGCGGGCGCGCAGCACGGCGTGGCCCAGGCCGCGGGGGTCACCCTGGCGAATGTAGTGGATATCACCCAGGTTGGTGGCGTGCTGGACCGCGTTCAGCTTGGTGGTGTCTCCCTTTTCACGCAGCTGTGCTTCGAGGTTGGGGATGCGGTCGAAGTGGTCCTCGAGGGCGCGCTTGGAGCGGCCCGTCACCATGAGCAGGTCATCGAGACCCGACCGGACGGCTTCCTCCACGACGTACTGGATCGCGGGGATGTCCACGACCGGGAGCATCTCCTTGGGCATGGCCTTGGTGGCTGGCAGGAAGCGGGTTCCCAGGCCGGCGACAGGGAAGACGGCCTTCTTCACTTTGGAGTTCGTCATGTCCTTATTCAAGCATCTTCACCCGTCGGGAAGGTATGTGAGGGGCCGCAGGTAGCTACGCGTGGTGCCATTGTGAAGCTGCTGCGGCCGCTGTGCCCCGCGTTAGGCTGGTCGATGTGATCGTGGGAATCGGAGTGGACGTGGCCTCCTTGAGCAGGTTCGAACAGCGAATCACCCGTGTGCCAGCGCTGAGGCAGAGGCTGTTCACCGCTGCCGAGCGCGAATTGCCGCTGCGGTCGCTCGCTGTGCGTTTCGCAGCGAAGGAAGCGGTGGCCAAGGCTCTGGGGGCTCCTGGGAACCTGCGCTGGCAGGACTGCGAGGTGGTTCGCGAGGAATCCGGTGCACCCCGGTTGAGGCTGACCGGAACCGTAGCCGCCCGGGCCGCGGACTTGGGGGCGCAACATTGGCATATCAGCCTCTCCCATGACGGTGACTGCGCCATGGCCTTCGTGGTGGCTGAGTCCGATACGGCGGCCACTTCGGCAGGGGGGGCCGCATGAGGCCCGTATGGCAGGGATCCAAGGTCAGGGAGGCGGAACGTGGTGCCGTGGCTGCCGCGACCGCCGAAGGCGACCCCGATCGGCACATGCGGCTGGCGGCACATGCGCTCGCCACGGCCGTGTTACGTCACCTGACCACGGGCGACACCCGTCCGTCGGTCTCGGCCGCCGCAGACGAGTGCACAGAAGGCGGCAGGCCGGGCGCAGGCATCGGTGTGGCGGGAACCCGCATCGTGATCGTGGTGGGGCCGGGAGGCAACGGCGGCGACGGGCTCTACGCAGGCGCCAAACTGTCTGCGCGTGGGGCGGCAGTGGCGGCGGTCCCGGTGACGGATCATGTGCAGGAACGTGCGCTGGCCGCATTCCTTGCCGCGGGCGGCCGGGTGTGGAAGCCGGGGACGGCCCAGGCGCGTGATGGCCTGGGCCGCGCCGACGTGGTGGTCGACGCCGGCTTCGGAACGGGTGCCCGCGGCGGCCTGCCGGCAGACATCGGCAGTCATTGGCCCAAGGATGCCTGGGTGGTGGCTGCGGACGCGCCCTCAGGGGTCGACACCGATTCCGGACACCTGGTCGGAGACGGGTTCACTCCCGCAGCCGACCTGACGGTGACCTTCGGGGCCTTGAAGACCGGGTTGTTCCTGCGGGAGGGGCGAGCGCTGGCCGGGGCGGTGACGGAAGTGCCGATCCCTGGGCTGCTGGACCCAGATGTGTTGGGGGAGCCGGCCTTCTCCGTATTGAGCGACGAGGACGCCTTTGACAGGATCCTGTCGCCACGGGTGAGTGACCACAAGTACTCGAGGGGCGTGCTCGGACTGCTTGCGGGATCTCCGTCCTATCCCGGGGCGGCGATCCTGGCCGGTCAGGCCGCATTGGCCACGGGCCTCGGGATGCTCACGGCCTTTCCACGCGAACGCGCGTGTACGGCACTCACGACGGCGATCCCCGAGGCCGTGGTGGTGGACAGGGAGACGGTCGTCAACGCAGTCACCGATTCCGCGCAGGCCGCCAAGGTCTCCGCCTGGCTGCTTGGACCCGGTCTGGGAGACGATCAAGCGGACCTGGAACCTGCGGCAGTGCTGTTGGGTGAATCGTTGGGGGAGAGGTCCCATCCCCGGATGTCGTGTCCGAAGGTCGTGGACGCCTCCGCGCTCGCCGTGGTCCCCGCTGCCTCCGGCAGCGTCTCCGACAGGAGCTGGGTCCTGACTCCGCATGCGGGCGAACTGAAAGCATTGAACCACCGGTTGCGGCTTGGCCTGCTCGATCCGGTGGAGCATCCCTTGGAGGCGGTGCGTGGTGCCGCGACGGCGTTGAACTGTGTGGTGCTGTTGAAGGGATCCACCACGCTGGTCGCCACGGCCCGGGGAGAAGTCTTCGCGGCGTGCTCCGCCGGACCGGAACTGGCCGTGGCGGGCGCGGGGGACACCTTGGCGGGGATTCTAGGGGCCATGGTGGCGACCCATGCGGCGCGCGCAGCGGGTAACGGTGCCTCCCTGTCCCACGAGGAACTGGCCCGCTTGGCGGCTGCAGCTGCCGTGCTGCACGGACGCGCGGCCGCTCAACAGAAGCGGTGTGGGATCAAGGGCTCCGGCGGCTTGTCCACCGCGATCGCGCGCATCATGCAACAGCGGGAGAGCCAGTGAGCCTTTTCGGCCGCAGCCACAGGGACGGGTAAAGTCGTTGCGCATGGCATCGGCCGTTGCCGACGGCGAACGGCATGGGCCGACACAAGACATACATAAGGCATGAACGGGAAGAGATCAGTGGGAACCGAGAAACCGGGCGGTGCCTCAAGCGGCTCCCATGGAGCGCTCGATATCGCACTGGTGCTGGCCAAGGGCGGCCTTGGACTCGTCTACACGGGCATGAAGGCCACCCTGTCGGTGCGGCATCAGGTCACCTTCATCTCGAGGCTCTTCGCGGAGTCCTCTCCCGATTTCTCGGCGCTGGAGCGAGCCCTGAAGGCCGCGGACCCCACCGTTGACGTGGTGGTGCTCAACCATCGGACCACGTCGCTGTGGAAGGTCCCCTTCAATGTCCTCTCCGAGATGTATCACCTCGCCAGGAGCGAGGCGGTGGTGCTGGACAGCTACATCATGCCGGTCAGCATGTTCACCCACCGGAAGTCGCTGCGGGTCATCCAGCTCTGGCATGCGCTCGGTGCCGTGAAGAAATTCGGTTTGGCCGCACTGGACACCAATGAGGGCCGCCCCACCTGGGTTGCCCGGGCCCTACACATGCATCGCGGTTACGACGTGGTGATCGCCGGAAGTCGCGAAATGGTGGGCCCCTTCGCCCGGGCCTTCGGAGTGGACCCAGCTCAGGTCCTGCCGATCGGCACGCCCCGCGTGGATCTGCTCCGAAGCGAGGAGTGGTTGAGCCGGACGGCGGCGAGAATCTCCGCCCGGCATCCGCGCCTCGGCGAAAAACCCGTGGTGCTCTACGCCCCCACCTTCAGGAAGCACGTTCCTGTGGACGTCGAGTCCCTGCTGGAGGCGCTGGACCTGGAGACCTACGATGTGGTGGTTGCCCTGCATCCACTGGACGAGCGCGATTTCACGGATCGCCCCGGCGTCATTCAGGACGCCGGCCTGACGACGTTGGACTGGCTCGCCGTCGCAGACCTCGTGATCACCGATTACAGCGCCATTCTGTTCGATGCCGCCGTGCGTGGTCTCCCCGTCTACTTCTATGTCTACGACCTGGAACAGTATCGGGAGGACCGGGGTCTCTTCTTCGACTACGACAGCGACATGCCCGGCCCCGTGTGCCGCACCGCGTCGGAGGTTGCCCACGCCATCGCGGCCGGGGGTGCGGACAGCCACGACATCGAGCAGTTCAGATCCGATTTCATGGCGGCCGCTGACGGCTCGGCAACCCAACGACTCGCGGAGCTGATCCTGGACGATCAGCCCACAGACCTCGAGGACCCCGTGGACGACGGCGAGAAGGAACACGACATGTCAAAGCCGGCCGAAGCAGCATCTCACGAGGCAGCATCTCATCAGGGCCACGAACGTTCCCTCCGCGACAAGATCGTGGGGCGCGCAGCCAACGCGCTGCGGGCCACCCCTGCCCTCCGGGCACTGGTGCGACGGGGTATCCGCTCGGAACGCGGTCTTCGCTACCGCAGGCACTGGATGCATCCGATCGTTGCGAGAACGGTGGTTTTCGAGTCCTTCTCGGGTCGTTCCGTGGCCGGGTCCCCGCTGGCCGTCTACCGGGCCATGGTTGCCGACCCCCGCTTCGCAGAGCACCGTTTCGTGTGGTCGGTCAAGGACCGCTCCACGATCCCGACGACCGGCCCGGACGCGGCGGCCTTCGCCGACCCGCGGCTCACCGTCGTCAAGACCGGGTCGGAGCGGGCCGCCCGGGCCTTCGCCACGGCCTCGGCCTGGGTCTCCTGCTCCATCGCCCAGCCGGAGTACTACCCGCGCAAGGGCCAGACCTACATCCAGACCTGGCATGGGACGCCTCTGAAGCGGATCGGACTGGACATCATCGACAACACCCAGGGCACCATGTTCAGCAAGTCCGAGGTGGTGGATCGCTACCGGGAGGAAGGGAACAAGGTCACGTACTTCCTGTCCTCGTCGGACTTCACCACACGTTGTTTCAGTTCCGCCTTCAACTTGGATCCCACGTCTGCGGGCCCAGTGGTTCAGACGGGGAATCCGCGCAACGACGTGCTGGTGCTGGACCCGGATCGAGCCGCTGCTGCACGTCGTGCCGCCCGCGCGGACTTGGGACTCGCCGAGGGCGCAAGGGTGGTGCTGTACTGCCCCACCTGGAGGGACGACCGCCACGATGCCCGCACCGGATATTCCTTCGACAACGAGCTGGAGCTGTCCCGCTTGGTGGATGCTCTGGAGGAGGACGGTGGAGACTGGACGGTGCTCTTCCGTGCCCACTACCTGATCGACTCCGTCGAGGGATTGCAGGCCGGAGACCAGCGCATCGTCGATGTCTCCGAGGTCGAGGACGTCAACCAGCTCTACCTGGCCGCAGACATGTTGGTGACCGACTATTCCAGCGCCTTCTTCGACTTCAGCCTGCTGAACCGGCCCATGGTGTTCTTCATGCCCGACCTTGAGCATTACCGTGAACAGCTTCGCGGGTTCTATCTTGACGTCCAGGAACTCCCCGGAGAGATCGTCGCCACGCAGGACGAACTCGCGGCGGCTCTGAAACGCGCGGAGAAGGACCCGCAACGCGGTGCGGCGGACCGCGCACGGCTCAACGCAGAGTACTCGAGCGCCGACGACGGTTCCGCCTCCAAGCGCGTTCTGGATCTGTTACTCCCGTAGCACGCACCGGTCGGCTTAGAACGGTCGGGACAACGCGACTATCCTGACGAGGGTGAGTGAAGTAGACCTGAACCGGCCGGCGGAACGCGTCGCGACCATCGACTTGGCGGCCATCCGCCACAACATCGCCCACGTTCGTGACGTGGTGGGCTCGGCCCAGGTCATGGCCGTGGTCAAGGCAGACGCCTATGGGCACGGGGTGGTTCCTGTTGCAGCGGCCGCCTTGGAAGCCGGTGCCACGTGGCTCGGTGCCGTGCACGTCTCCGAGGCGTTGGCTCTGCGCGCCGCGGGGCTGGATGCCCCGATCCTCTCCTGGCTGCATACCGAGTCCACCGATTTCGACGCCGCCATCGCCGCGGGCGTGGATCTCGGTGTCTCCGGGTGGGAACTCGCCCCGATCGCCGCTGCGGCGCAGCGTGTCGGTGCCACCGCCAGAATTCACTTGAAGATCGACACCGGCCTGGGTCGCAACGGCTGCACGGCCGGGTCCTGGCCCGGACTCCTGCAGCAGGCGAAACAGCTGCAGGAGCAAGGCAGCGTCAGGGTGGTCGGGATCTTCTCGCACTTTGCCGTGGCGGACGAGCCAGAACGACCGGAGACGGATGAACAACTCGAGGCCTTCCGTGCAGCGGTAGCCGCGGCCGAGGCTGCGGGACTTGAGATCGAGGTACGCCACATCGCCAATTCACCGGCCTTGCTCTCCCGCCAGGACACCCACTTCGACCTGGTCCGCTGCGGCCTGGCGATGTACGGCCTCTCTCCCTTCGAGGACAAGACCCCGCAGGAGTTAGGCCTGCGTCCCGCCATGCGGCTGTCCGCCAGGATCGCCAACGTCAAGAGCGTCCCGGCCGGGCAGGGGGTCTCCTACGGGCTCCGCTGGCATGCTCAGGCCCCGACCACGCTCGGCCTGATCCCGTTGGGCTACGCCGACGGCATTCCGCGCGTCGCGGAGAACGGCCCCGTCCTCGTCAATTCCCGAGTGGTGCGTGCCGTGGGACGCGTGGCCATGGATCAGTTCGTGGTGGACCTGGGCCCGGACGCCGCGGCTGAGGACTACCTCGGGGCGGAAGCCGTGCTCTTCGGGGGTGAGGGGGAGCCCTCCGTGACCGAATGGGCCGAGGCCGCCGGAACCATCAACTATGAGGTCGTCACCCGGATCTCCCCGCGCGTCCCCCGCCACCACGTCGACTCGGAGGTTGACCAGGATGACTGAACCGCAGGAAGAGAGCCCACTGGCGACCATCGCCCTTCCCACCGCAGAGGCCACCCAAGCGCTCGCCGCAGGCCTCGCGACGGTGCTGCTTCCGGGCGACCTGATCATCCTGGTGGGGGAACTGGGCGCGGGGAAGACCACGTTCACTCAGGGTCTGGGACTGGGGCTGGGCGTGAAGGGGCGTATCGCCTCACCGACCTTCGTGCTCTCGCGCGTACATTCCTCCTCCACGGGGGGCCCGGACCTGGTCCATGTGGATGCCTACCGGCTGGGTAGCGCGGCCGAGGTCACCGATCTGGACCTCGAGGAATCCATGGACCGCTCCGTCACCGTGGTGGAGTGGGGCCGGGACCGAGCCGAGGACCTGGCGCAGTCCCGTTTGGAGATCGAATTGATTCGTCCCGTGGGAGACGCGGCGACCGGCGTCTCCGGCGGCTCGGACGGGCCCGCACCGTGGGAGGCGGAGGACCTCGAGGACGATGCGGTGGAGCGGTCCCTGCGGCTGTGGGCCATCGGCCCACGCTGGGAGGGGGAGGCCCGCGCCGCGCTGCTCCGCGCCGTCGGGCACGAGCAGCCCCATCGCGGCGCCGCGGACGCCGAGTAGAATCGTCTGCTGTGCGCGCCCTCATCATCGATACCTCCTCCGCGGTCTCTGTCGCTGCGATCGACACCGCAACAGACCCGGCGGTCCTGGCCCGTTTCAACGGAGACGACACCCACCGTCATGCCGAGGACCTGGCCCCGGCGGTGTCGCAGGTCCTGGACCAGGCCGGATGGCTCAGCCCCGACATCGTGCTGACGGGCGAGGGCCCAGGCCCCTTCACGGGGCTGCGCGTCGGTATGGCCACGGCTGCCACCCTGGCCTTCGCCTGGGGCGTGCCCGTGGCTGGTTGGTGTTCCTTGGACGGTCTTGCGCACTCGATCGCGGGCCGGCCGGGAAGCGAGGCCGGATTCGTCGCGGCGCTGGACGCGCGGCGCAAGGAACTGTACTGGGCGCGTTACGACGCTACGGGTGCGCGGGTGGACGGCCCGCACGTGTCCTCACCGGTCGGCCTGAGTGAGGTCATGCCACACGGTGTCGCCCTGGCGGGTGCCGGCGTCACCGCCCGTGCGCAGGAGATCTCGGACCTCGGAATCCGTGTGGTTCCGGGCAGCGAGAACGTCCACGTGGATGCCGCGGAGTTGGGGCTCGCCTGGATCGCCGCTGGAGCCGTCCGGAACGAACCCAAGGCGCGTTACCTGCGCGAGTCGGACGCCGTGGTGCCCGCCTCGATGGCCGGCGTGGATGTGTCGAGGCCGGGGACACAGGCGTGAGCGCTCCGGAACTTCCCGACGCTCCCGCGCGGCTGCTGGACAGCGTTCCGGACGGCTACGAGATCCGAACCCTGGATTCCACGGATGTGGAGGCGTTGGTTGAGCTGGATGTGCGCCTCTTCGACACTGACGCGTGGCCGGAGAGTATGTTCCGTGAGGAGTTGAACCATCCGGAGTGGCGTCGGTACTGGGGGCTGAGCGTCGCAGCTGACGCCGGTGACCCCTCTGAAGCAGCGGACGCAGGGGAGATCGTGGGTTACCTGGGTCTGCAGTACTCACCGAGGATCGCGGACGCCCAGACCATCGGGGTGCTCCCCACACATCGGCGCCGTGGGCTGGCGGACTTCTTGATGCGGCTGGCCGAGGAGCGCGCGGCAGCTTGGGGAGCGGAATCCATGATGCTGGAGGTCCGCGTGGACAACGTGGGAGCCATCCGGCTCTACGAGGGCCACGGTTTCCAGATCATCCATACCCGCCCTCGCTACTACGCCGACGGGACCGACGCGCTCATCATGTCCAAGTCGGTCACTCACCACACCGAGACCCTCGAAGACCAGAACAGCCTCCACCGGAAGGACCCGGAATCATGAGCCACGAACCATTGGTGCTTGGAATCGAGTCCAGCTGCGACGAGACCGGTGTGGGCGTGGTCCGCGGCACCACGCGGTTGGCCAATGCTGTTGCCTCCTCCATGGAGGAACACGTTCGCTTCGGCGGGGTGATCCCGGAGATCGCCTCGCGTGCGCACCTGGAGGCGTTGGTTCCTACCCTGCGCGAGGCCTTGGATACCGCGAAGGTGTCCCTTGAGGACCTCGACGCCATCGCCGTCACCTCCGGTCCCGGACTGGCCGGAGCGCTCATGGTGGGTGTGGCGGGGGCCAAGGCTCTTGCCTTGGCAACGGGGAAGCCGCTCTATGCCGTGAACCACCTCGTGGCCCATGTGGGCGTCGGGGTCCTGGAGGGCGGACCCCTTCCCGAACGCCTTGGCGCATTGTTGGTCTCCGGAGGTCACACCGAGATCCTCGAGGTCGCCTCACTGACCTCAGACGTGCGGCTGCTCGGATCGACCATCGACGACGCGGCAGGGGAGGCCTACGACAAGGTCGCCAGGTTGCTCGGCCTCCCGTACCCGGGCGGCCCGGTCATCGACCGGCTGGCAGCGGAAGGCAACCCCAAGGCCATCCGTTTCCCGCGCGGCCTCACGCTCGGGAAGTTCATGGGCACCGCCGAGGAGCCCGGCCCCCACCGCTACGACTTCTCCTTCTCGGGCCTCAAGACCGCGGTGGCCCGCTACGTGGAGGACTGTGCCGCGCGCGGCGTGGAGGTGCCTGTGGCCGACGTCGCGGCGTCCTTCCAGGAGGCCGTGGTCGATGTGATCACCAAGAAGGCCGTCCTGGCGGCCAAGGAACACGGCCTGGAACACTTGCTGCTCGGCGGAGGAGTGGCGGCGAACAAGCGTCTTCGTGAGTTACTTGCCGCACGTTGCGCCTCGGCAGGCATCACGTTGCGCGTCCCGCGCCCGGGATTGTGCACCGACAACGGTGCGATGATCGCTGCGCTCGGTGCTCAGCTCGTGGCCGCAGGGGTGGAAGCGACCGGAACCGACTTCGGGACCGACACCGGGCTGGACGCCTCGATCGTGTCGATTCCCGCGCCGTCGGCAGCCTGAGGGTCACGTATCGCTGCGCAACAGTCGCGTGGACTCCAGTACCACCTGATGGAGGTCGCCTCCGTTGGCCTCGGCCCAGCGGCGCTGCCGCTGGTAACCGGCGCCCTCGGTGACGATGCTCCAGACGTCGGCCAATTCCTTCTCGCAGCCCAGCCGCTTGGCCACCGGGGAAAGCCGCGTGAGCTCGTCTGCCAGGTGATCGGTGACGAGCTTCTCGTTGCCTGCGGAATCCAGGATGATGATGGCGTCGAGGCCGTAGCGGGCCGCGCGCCACTTGTTCTCCACCCTGAACCAGGGGCTCATCACAGGGATGTGGCGGCCGGCATCGAGCGCGTCGGACATATCGGCCACCAGACACTGCGTCAGTGCCGCGATGGCGCCGACGTCGCGGGCAGAGGCCAGCCCGTCGCAGATGCGCATCTCCACCGTGCCGAAGCGGGGGACCGGGCGAACGTCCCAGCGGATCTCGTTGAGTTCATCCACCACACCCACGTGGAACATGTCGGCCACGTAGCCCTCGTAGTCGCTGAACTGGTCGAAGTGGGCGGGTAGCCCGCCGGTGGGAAGCTGCTGGAACATCAGGGACCGCTGCGAGGCGTAGCCCGTGTCGTCTCCACCCCAGAACGGTGAAGAAGCGGAGAGCGCCAGCAGGTGGGGCTGGTAGTTGATCAGGCCGTCCACGATGGGCAGGACCTTGGAGGCCTTGTCCACGCCGACGTGCACGTGCACCCCGTAGATCACCATCTGTCGGCCCCACCACTGCGTGCGATCGATCAGCGTGGCGTAGCGCTCCTTGTCAGTGACCGGCTGCAGCGTGGGAGGCGCGAACGGGTGGGAGCCCGCGCAGTAGAGCTCGACGCCGAGCGGATCCGTGATGGAACGGACTTCCCGCATCAGGGAGATCAGTTCGTCCTTGGCGCCTGCCACGTCCGTGTGCACGCCGGTGACGAGCTCCACCGTGTTCATCAGCAGTTCCTGCGTGATCTGAGGGTGGTCCTCATACGGGGCCAGGCCGCGGGCCTCCTTCACGCCGTCCAGGACCTCCTGCGCAACCGCCCGCAGGTCCCCGGTTTCCTTGTCGACGAGGGCGATCTCCCATTCGACACCGAGCGTGTTGGGTTGTGAGCGGGCGAAGTCGATGTGCATGTTCCCGATCCTATGCGGAATCGGATCCGACCACGCTCAGGAGGCGGTGACCTCCTGGACCTCGATCGCCACGTGATTGTCGCCGATGCGGGCCAGGACCAGCGTCGCGGCGCGCCCCTGGTTCCGCTTCAGTTTGGAACCGGCCAGGATGTCGCGACGCAGGGTCTCCGGCACCACGTCCACCCCACGCTTCTTGACCGCCAGGGTGCTGACGCCGGTCTCCCTGGCCCAGGCCTTCAGGTGCTTGACCTTGATGGGGTGGGTCCCCAACACCCGGAAGCAGCGGGCGAAGGGCGAATGCACCGGCGCGTGCGAGGTCAGGTAGGCAAGGTGGGGGTCCAGGGCCTCGGCTCCGACGTGTGATCCCAGGTCGGCCACCAGCCCCGCCCTGATGACGGCGCCGTCCGGCTCCAAGAGATATTCGCCCAGGGCCACACCCCTCCCGAGGGTCGCTGCCTCCGGATCGATGCCGGGGAAGCCGGTCGCCGCGGTGAGCTCGGCCGCCCCCTGGTCCGTGACCACCACCGCGGCTCGCCGGACGTCGGGACGGCGCACCGCACCGAGATACAGGACAGTCTCCACCACGTCGCCCCCGTCGGAGAGCCACACGGCCTCCGCATCCTCCGGCACCGCATCGTGGGGGAGCCCCGGCCCCAGCTTGACTCCCACCGGGTGCGTCCGCGCCAGCTCCAGGACGAAGGACAGCGGAGGGGAGAACGCCTCCGGATCGAAGATCCTGCGGGTGCCGGACGTCGTCTCGTCGCGTCTGGCCGGATCCAGCCAGACGCCTGCGCCCTCTGACAACTCCACGTCCTGCGCAAGGGCGTGCCGCACGGAGGATTCGGGGAAGGGGATGAGGTTCAGGGTGGTCAGCGCCGCCGTGGCCTCGTCCGCCTCCACCGCGGTGACGGTACACCCCACCGCGGACAGGGCCATGGCGTCGGCCCCGATCCCGCAGCCCAGGTCGTAGACCTCGGAGACACCGGCAGCCCGGAACCGTTGTGCATGACGAGCGGCGACCTTCAGCCGGGTGGCCTGTTCCAGGCCTGCCCGGGTGAAGAACATGGTGTCGGCGAATTCCCCGAACTTGGTCCGGGCCCGGTATCGCAGTGCGAGTTGGGAGACCACCGCAGAGACGAGCTCGGCCGGGTGCTCGGACTTGCGCAATTCCAAGGTCAGCTCGCTGGCCGAGGCGTCGTCAGCGGCCTCGTCGGGGCAGTGGGCACTCAAGAGGGCCAACCCCTCAGGCGAAAGGAGCTGGGCCAGGGAATCGGCGGTGGTCACCATGGCTCACCAGCCTACGGCGAAGCACTCACGTTCGGGTCACGGAGCCCCAGCGCGGCGTTCGTCGTCCCATCAATTGGCACTCGTCTTGACCGAGTGCCAACTCTCTCCCTAGCATGGCAGTTATCAGCACTCGCAACGCGTGAGTGCTAATACAAGCCAAGCAGTTCTCGGTCGGCACCGCGACGACGGCCGGGGGTGAATTGGCCCGTGAAACTACAGGTCACAACCCAAGAAGGAGAGTGCCGCATGTCGGTCTCCATCAAGCCCCTCGAGGATCGCATCGTCATCCAGCAGCTCGAGGCCGAGCAGACCACCGCTTCCGGTCTGGTCATCCCCGACACCGCCAAGGAGAAGCCCCAGGAGGGCAAGGTCCTGGCCGTGGGCCCGGGCCGCGTCGATGACAACGGCAACCGCGTGCCGCTGGATGTCGCCGAGGGCGACGTCGTCCTCTACTCCAAGTACGGCGGAACCGAGGTCAAGGTCGGCGGCGAAGAATTCCTGGTTCTCTCCGCTCGCGACGTCCTCGCCAAGATCGAGAAGTGATCTTCGCGCCCCGAGGCGTCGGCCGGACACGAGTCCACCGACGCCTCGGGGCGTGAATTGCATCAATACACATAAGCCTTATCCGCGGGGCCCGAGTTCGGGACCCGCAACGGTTCCAAGGAGCAACACACAACCATGGCAAAGCAGCTCGCGTTCAATGACGCGGCCCGCAAGTCCCTCGAGGCAGGCGTCGACCGCCTCGCGGACACCGTCAAGGTCACCCTCGGCCCCCGTGGCCGCAACGTGGTCCTCGACAAGCAGTGGGGCGCCCCGACCATCACCAACGACGGCGTGACCATCGCCCGCGAGGTGGAGCTCGAGGATCCTTACGAGAACCTCGGCGCTCAGCTCGCCAAGGAGGTCGCAACCAAGACCAACGACGTCGCAGGCGACGGCACCACCACCGCCACCGTCCTGGCTCAGGCCCTCGTCAAGGAAGGCCTGCGCAACGTTGCCGCCGGCGCAGCCCCGGGTGCAGTGAAGACCGGCATCGAGGCGGCCGTCGAGGCCGTCGAGGCCCGCCTGCTGGAGAACGCCCGCCCCGTCGAGGGTGAGAACGTGGCCCACGTCGGCGCCATCTCCGCACAGTCCGACGAGATCGGCGAACTCCTGGCCCAGGCCTTCGAGAAGGTCGGCACCGAGGGTGTCATCACCATCGAGGAGTCCAACACCACCAACACCGAGCTGGTGGTCACCGAGGGCATGCAGTTCGACAAGGGCTACCTCTCCCCGCACTTCGTCACCGACGCAGAGCGCCAGGAGGCCGTGCTCGAGGATCCCTACATCCTCATCAACTCCGGCAAGATCTCCGCGGTGCAGGAATTCCTGCCGTTGCTGGAGACCGTGCTCAAGGAGTCCAAGCCGCTGTTCATCATCGCCGAGGACGTGGACGGCGAGGCGCTCTCCACCCTCGTGGTGAACCGCCTGCGCGGCACCCTGAACGTCGTGGCCGTCAAGGCCCCGGGCTTCGGCGACCGTCGCAAGGCCATGCTGCAGGACATCGCGACCCTGACCGGCGCAACCGTGGTCACCCCCGACCTCGGCCTGAAGCTCGACCAGGTGGGCACCGAGGTCTTCGGTACCGCCCGCCGCGTCACCGTCACCAAGGACTCCACCACCATCGTCGATGGTGCAGGTGAGGCCGAGGACGTTGCCGCCCGCGTGGCCCAGATCAAGGCGGAGATGGATCGCTCCGATTCCGATTGGGATCGCGAGAAGGCTCAGGAACGCCTGGCCAAGCTCTCCGGCGGCATCGGTGTCGTCAAGGTCGGCGCAGCCACCGAGGTGGAACTCAAGGAGCGTAAGCACCGCATCGAGGACGCCGTGTCCTCCACGCGTGCGGCCCTGGAGGAGGGCATCGTGGCCGGCGGCGGTACCGCGCTGGTCGACGCCCTCGCCGTGCTGGACACCGACGAGACCGTGACCGCGCTCGAGGGCGACGCCGCGACCGGCGTCGACATCGTCCGCCGTGCCCTGGTCACCCCGGTCAAGCAGATCGCCGCCAACGCAGGCTTCGACGGTTCCGTCGTGGCAGCGAAGGTCGCCGAGTCCGCAGTGAACTCCGGCTTCAACGCCAAGACCGCCGTCTACGAGGACCTGCTGGCTGCAGGCGTCATCGACCCGGTCAAGGTCACTCGTTCCGCACTGCGCAACGCCGCCTCCATCGCCGCCCTGGTGCTCACCACCGAGACCCTGGTCGTCGAGAAGGTCGAGGAGGACGAGGACTGATCCTCGCCCGACTCCTGACGCGGGCCGTGCCCGCGTGACACACAAGGTGCCCGACGCAGCCAACACGAGTTGGCGGCGTCGGGCACCTTGCGTCTGTCTGTCCGATCGTGACGGAGCCACATTTCCACGGCGGAGCCGGTGCACCACCGGCTCTGTGGTGGATTCACGGCTGCATCTCCCTTTCCACCAGGCGTCAACGCGGTCGTCGGGCCAGCGCCAGGCCCGCCGCCCTGCCGGAGAAGATGCAGCCGCCCAGGAACGTCCCCTCGAGGGCGTTGTAACCATGGACCCCTCCGCCGCCGAATCCCGCGACCTCACCGGCGGCATAGAGTCCGGGGATCGGCTCGCCGTCGGCGCCCAGGACCCGGGAATCCAGGTCGGTCTGCAGCCCGCCCAGGGTCTTGCGGGAGAGGATGTTCAGCCGCACCCCGACCAGGGGTCCGTGCGACGGGTCCAGGATCTTGTGGGGCGCGGCCACCCGGATGAGCTTGTCTGTCCTGGACTTACGCGCATTGTTGATCACCATGGTCTGGATGTCCTTGCTGAACGGGTTCTCCACCTCACGATCGCGGGCGGTGATCTGCGCACTGATGTGGTCCACGTCCAGATGCGGACCGCGGGAGATGCCCTTCATCTTCTCCACCAGTTCCTCCAACGTCTCCGCGACCACGAAGTCGGCGCCATGTTCCTTGAACTTCTCGACCGGCTCCGGGGCGCCCTTGGCCAGCCGGGTCTTGAGCATGTACTTGAGGTCGCGGCCGGTGATGTCCGGGTTCTGCTCCGACCCGGAGAGTGCGAACTCCTTCTCGATGATGCTTTGGGTGAGAATGAACCAGGAGTAGTCGTGGCCCGCAGCGAGGATCTGCTTCATGGCCCCGATGGAGTCCGCGCCGGGGACGCCGGACATGCCCTTGAGGCGATCCCCGTTGGCGTCGAACCACATCGAGGAGGGGCCGGGCAGGATCCGGATGGCGTGATCCGGCCACACAGGGTCCCAATTGTGGATTCCTTCCGTGTACGCCCACATCCGGTCGCGATTCACGATGCGGCCCCCGGCGGATTCGGTGATGCCCAACATGCGCCCGTCCACGTGGGCCGGGACGCCTGCGATCATGTGCCTCGGCGCGGGGCCCACCCGGTCCGTGGGCCAGTTGCGGCGCATCAGCTCGCGGTTGTGACCGATCCCGCCGGAGGTGACGACGACAGAGGGTGCCCCGAACTCGAAGGTGTCCACTACGTCCCGGGAGGTCGCGACGCCACGCGCCGCGTCGGTGGATGACAGCACACTGCCACGAACCCCGACCACGGCTCCAGCCTCCGTCATCAGTTCGTCGACCTGGTGACGGAAGGCGAAGCGGACCAGTCCCTGCTTCTCCGCCTGGAGAACGGGTCTCTCGAAGAGCTCGACGACGCCGGGTCCGGTGCCCCAAGTGACATGGAAGCGGGGAACGGAGTTGCCGTGGCCCGTGGCGGAACCGTCCCCGCGCTCCGCCCAGCCCACGAAGGGCAGGGCCCGCCACCCGAGATCGTGCAGGTAGTCCCGCTTGCCGCCCGCCGCCCACTCAACGTAGGCCTCGGCCCAGCGTCGCCCCCACAGGTCCTCGTTCTCCGGACGGTCGAACTGGGCAGAACCCGCCCAGTCCTGTTGGGCGAGATCCAGGGAGTCGTGGATGCCCATGCGCCGCTGTTCGGGAGAATCCACCAGGAAGATGCCACCGAAGGACCAGAACGCCTGTCCGCCCAGGTTGTTGCGGTTCTCCTGCTCCAACACCAGCACACGCTTTCCTGCTCGGGTCAATTCATACGTGGTGACCAGGCCGGCCAATCCGGCTCCGACCACGATGGCGTCCGGCACGAAGTCAGGGCTCACGATGGCTCCTTCGGTTCTACTGCGACGATGCTGAGGTGACCAGTCTCACACAGAGGCTGCCGACGTTCCCGACGATCCTTGAAAGGGGCAGCTCCCGTGGCACCGCTGCGACCTCGCCGATCTCACGTGTTCCTGCTCCGGTCACGGTGTGCCCACTGCGGTGCACAGGCCTAGGATTGATCCAACCGCATCGCCCGAATATTTGGAGAGGTCCCACGTGAGCGTCAACGAAGATTTCAATCCTTTCGCCTTCGAAGGACTTACCTACGACGACGTGCTGCTGCTGCCCGGTCCCACGGATGTGATCCCGTCCGACGCCGACACGGCCACCAAGCTCTCCAGGCGCATCACGCTCAACGTCCCGATCCTCTCGGCCGCCATGGACACCGTCACCGAGGCCCCCATGGCCATCGCGCTGGCCCGTCAGGGCGGGATCGGCATCATTCACCGCAACATCTCCATCGAGGATCAGGCCAAGCATGTTGACCAGGTCAAGCGCTCCGAGGCCGGGATGGTCACCGACCCGGTGACCATCGCCCCCGATGCCACGCTGAAGGACCTGGACGATCTGTGCGCCCACTACCGTGTCTCCGGGCTGCCCGTGGTGGACGAGAACCGCAAGCTGCTCGGCATCATCACCAACCGCGACACCCGCTTCGTTCCCCGCGAGACCTGGGCAACCACCAAGGTCGTGGAGAAGATGACCACCATGCCGCTGATCACCGCACCGGTGGGCACCACCCGCGAGAAGGTCTTCGAGCTCCTGGCCGAGAACCGCATCGAGAAGCTGCCGCTCGTGGATGAGAACAACGTGTTGCAGGGCCTCATCACGGTGAAGGACTTCGACAAGGCGGAGGACTACCCGTTGGCGACCAAGGACGACGAGGGCCGCCTGCGCGTCGGCGCTGCCGTCGGCTTCTTCGGCGAGGGCTACCAGCGCGCCATGGCCCTCGTGGAGGCAGGCGTCGACGCGCTGGTTGTCGACACCGCCAACGGCCATTCCCAGGGCGTGCTGGAGATGATCTCCAAGCTGAAGAAGGATCCCGCGGCCGCGCACGTCGACATCATCGGCGGCCAGGCTGCCACGCGTGAGGGGGCACAGGCCCTCATCGACGCCGGAGCGGACGCCATCAAGGTCGGCGTGGGCCCGGGATCCATCTGCACCACCCGCATCGTGGCAGGCGTGGGCGTCCCGCAGATCACGGCGATCTACGAGGCAGCCAAGGCGGCTCGTCCCGCGGGTGTCCCGGTGATCGCAGACGGCGGACTGCAGTACTCGGGCGAGATCGGCAAGGCCCTCGTGGCAGGCGCCGACTCCGTGATGCTTGGTTCCCTGTTGGCAGGTACCGCCGAGGCCCCCGGCGACCTTGTCTTCGTCAACGGCCGCCAGTTCAAGGCCTATCGCGGCATGGGCTCCCTCGGCGCCATGCAGACCCGTGGGAAGAACACCTCCTACTCCAAGGACCGCTACTTCCAGGCCGACGTCCCCAGCGACGAGAAGCTCATCCCCGAGGGCATCGAGGGTCAGGTTCCTTACCGCGGTCCGCTGGCCTCCGTGGTGCACCAGCTGGTGGGTGGCCTGCGTCAGACCATGTTCTACGTGGGCGGCCACACCGTCCCGGAGATGAAGGCCAAGGGCAAGTTCGTGCGCATCACCGGCGCCGGGCTGAAGGAATCCCACCCTCACGACATCGCCATGACGGTCGAGGCGCCGAACTACCACCACTGATGTGGCGGCCCCTCAGGGCCGTTCACTCATGCCCGACGGGAGGTGCCCGGATCCGCGGATCCGGGCACCTCCCGTCGGGCATGAGTGAACGGCCCTGAGGGGCCGCCACATCAGT
>NZ_JALAGT010000143.1 GCF_022712295.1 Galactobacter sp. | reverse complement strand
GTGCAGTCCATGACGTTGGCGCGGCGATATGGGTGCAGTCCGACTTTGGCGCCGATCCGGTCTGCGATGGGCCCGAAGACCAGCATGGACGGGCCATTCACGCCTGCGAAGAGTGCGGTGGTGGCAAGTGTTCCAGTCTGGATGGCCAGTTCCGCGCGGCGTGGCGTGGTGATCCAACCGCTGTTCATGATGGCTCCCACGAGCCTGTCCATGACGCCTGCATGCTCCAGGATGCCGAGCATCGCAAAGATACCGATGTTCAAACCGATGATCGGCAGGATCCCCGCCACGCCGTCAATGAAGAAACCTGTTATCTGGTCGTCCTCGACACCGACGATGTTATGAGGTCTGAGGCAACCGGATAGCAAACCGACCACGGTACCGCTGACGAGTCCGGCCGCGACCGCCTTGAAAATATTGCGGGTGAGGATAGCGGTTGCGAGCAGAACGACCACAGCAACGATCATCCACAGCCCTCGAGCTGAGTAGTCGGAGGTCTGCACGTTGGAGACTGCATCGGAACCGGGGGAGACCAGGGAGCCGATTCCGAGGAAGAGCAGGAAGGCTATGGCGGCGGTGGGAAGAGAGTACTTCACGCGCTGCCCCACGACACCCGGAACCTCGGCGGTGCCCTGCTTGGTGCGATAGCGCTGAGTGGTGGAGGAGATGACCGTGGAGTCGGAGATCGGGGCCAGGTTGTCCCCGAAGAGCGCGCCCGAGAGGATGGCGCCGGCCAGCAGAGCAGGATCGGCGCCGAGGATCACACCGGCAGGGTAGAAGATCGGGAACGCTGTGAACATGGTGCCAAGGGAAGATGCTGTGGCCATGGCGATGGCACAGACGGCCGCGAACGTGATGGCGATAAAGAGCCCGCCGTGGACACCGGTGGAGAGGGAGAGCCAGATGAAGCCCTCCGAGATGCCGCTGGCCTTGATCATGGAGGAGGTCAGGCCGATCGAGAACAGCAGCATGATCAGGGTGACCGATGTTGGGGAGGCGACTCCCCTGAACGCAGAGTCCCAGAAGTGTGAGTAGTTGCGAGCGAACATCGCGGCGACGAAGAGGCCGACGAGTGCGGCCGCAGTCAACGCATTCATGTCGAACGCGCGGAAGACCACAAAGAACAAGATCGTGGAGATGACGAAGATGATGGGGGCGATGAAGGCTCCGAAGAGTCCGACCCGGAACGTCAGGGTGGGGGTGTCCCGTTCTGTCATGAGCAAACCTTTGGTTCGGTGACGCCGGATGTGGCGTGTGGCACAGAGCGTGCGCACACCAAAGTTAACTCAGACTGAACTCGACTTCAATAGAGATGAAGAAACTTGCGTTTGAGGATAGGTTTCGCTCGATGCAGTACCGGCAGAGTCTCGTACTCAGTAGCTGGGTGGGGACACCGAAAGTATGAACCGCACGGTTTCCTTTGTGCGGTTCAGGAAACGGTGGGGACGACTGGAGGCGAAATAGGCGCTGTCCCCCGCCGCCAGGAGATGGTCTTCGCCGTCGACCTCGAGGGTCAACTCACCTTGGGTCACGAGCACGCATTCTTCGCTTGGGGCGTGACTCCACGGTTTCTGGCTGGAGTGACCACCGGGAGCCAGTTCCCCGGCGAGCATTTCCAGCCTGCCTCCGGCCGGAGAAATCCGCTGATACATGATCTCCCCGTGCGGGGAGCGGATCTTCATACGGCGATCCTCGCGGACCACCTTTACGGTCTCATTCTCCTGGTCGGTGAAAAGATCGAACAGCGGGATCGCCAACGACTTGGCGATGCGCCGGAGGGACTCGAGGCTTGGATCGGAATGGCCGCGTTCGATCTGACTGATCTGCGCTGCAGAGATCCCTGCATCACTGGCCAGGGCCTGCGCTGTCAGGCCAAGATCTTTACGTCGCTGACGAATTCGTTCTCCGAGCACATGGTCATCTTCGCACAGGGCTGGGCTTTGCCGGTGCCGGCGCCGGCGCGACAGTCTCCGTGACATGCATGATGGCAACGGGCTGCACAAGCGAGCGCGAATGCGGTCTCAAACTCGGTACTCGGACGTCGGGCGTGGGCTACGGCCTGAGGGGGAGGACGTCCAGGTCGTTCGGCACCAGGAATCGTCCCGGGAGGAGGTCGTTGCCCACGGCCCACACCGAGTCGTCGGCGTGTCCGGGGACGATGTGGTGCAGAGCCAGGCGACCCACGCCGGCCTGGTCCGCGATGCTGCAGGCACCCTGCACGGATGTGTGGGACTTGTAGTGGTGGTCGCGAGCCGCGAGCGCACCCTCGGTGGGGGCGCCCTCGTAGGTTTCCTCCACCCAGTCGAAGTCGATGGCCTCATGAAGCAGGAGGTCCGAGCCCTGTGCCAGGCGTGCGGTGTTGGCGTGTTCGCAGGTGTCGCCGGAGATGGTGACCGACCCGCCAGCCGTGTCGAAGCGGAAGGCGAAGGCCGGCGCGATGGGAGGGTGCGCCACCAAGATAGCGGTGACCTTCACGAGGTCGTCCTCGAAGATCGTGAACGGCTCCATCGTCGGCGTCGGGTTCTCGTTGGGGTGGTAGCCGATGTCCTCTGGCAGAGCGATGTCGCGCGGTTCGAACAGCTGCAGCGGGCCGGGACGCAGGGAGTCCATGATGCGGTCATTCAAGTCCGTGGCATAGGCCGCCACGATGCCCTCCATGAGCCCCGTGACTCCGGGCGTCGGATTCTCGGGAGCCGCGGGCCTCGGAGGGGTGATCGCGCGGGGAGACACCGGAGGCAGCATCCCACGATCTCCAGGCCCGTAGACCGGGATGCGCGTGCCGCCGCGTTCTCCCAGCAGCTCGTAGAGCCCAAAGATCATGACCGAGGGAAGGTCGATGGTGTGGTCGGAATGCAGGTGGGTGATGAACGCGCCGCCCGGCCGGTCCAGGTCCAGACCTGCCTGCCCGATCTGGCGTCCGGATCCGTAGCCGACGTCCACGAGATACCAGCGATCACCGACCACCACGGCGGTCGAGATTCCGGCACGTGCGGGGTCTCGTCCCATCCACCAGCGGGGCCCTCCGGCGGTCCCCAGGGTGACGATGTGTGGTGCCGGGGCGGACGCGTTGGGGGCGGATTCGGTGGAGGTGAACTCGGTAGGGGAGGACATGCGGCTCCTGCGGGTGAATGGCTTCGGGGAGGTGAAATCGGCGAGGCCGGTGGCTTCGACTTGTACAAGTGTGGCCTGACGCACATCATTGGTATAGCGAAAGTTCTTGACGTATATCTTCAACAAATTTGATGAGGTGGTCCGATGGCGGATTGGACGCTGCGTCAGGCAAGGTATTTCTTGGCCACGGTGGAGCACGGCTCGGTGGCCGGCGGGGCCGCGGCGGAAGTTGTGGCGCAGGGGACGGTATCCCAGGCCGTCGCCGCCCTTGAGAAATCTCTGGGCGTGGACTTGCTGGTGCACGGTCCAGCTCGGAGGGCGGTGCCGACGGCGGCCGGCCGCGCCTTCGCCGCAGAGGTGAGGGAAGTGCTCGACGCCGTGGACAGGGCCACCGACGTGGCCACCGATGCCGCCACGCAGCTGCGTGGTCGTCTCACCGTGGGCTGCGCGCAGCAACTGGCAGCCAGGATGTTCCCGCCGTTGGCGGAACACTTCACGCGGGTGTGGCCGGATGTAGAGCTGGTGTTGGCTGAGGGGACTCCGATCCACCTGCAGGACGGCGTGAGGGAGGGGCGCATCGACATTGCCCTGGCCTATTCACGGCAAGCCGGTGATGACCTCCACCTGCATCGACTTGCACCCGTGGTGCCTCACGCCATGCTCGCCGCAGATCATCCATTGGTGCTCTCCGGGCACACAACGGTGCGCGTCGGTGACCTGGCAGGTATGCGGGCCGTGATGCCCTTGTTGCCGCCCACCGAGGATCTGTTGATGGAAGCCTTGGGGGACTTGGGTGAGCGGCCGGAGGTCGCGTGGCGGTCCTCCTCTGCGGAGACCATACGCGGGCTGGTGGCGCGCGGGCTCGCCTTTTCTGTGGTGAATTCCGTGCCGCACACGGGCGAGGCCTTCGACGGGCGGCAAGTGGCCTACCTGCCGCTGGCCGATGCTCTGCCGAAGAACGCCGTGGTGGCGTTGACGGCACCGACGTCACGACGGGTACGCAGGGTGGACGAGGCGCTCGCCGTCTTGGAACGGATCGCGCAGGAGACCGCCTGAGTGGTGCTCGCCCGCACCGACGCATCGGTCAGGTCCCCGAACCGGACCAAAGCGCCATCCGCCCCGGGCGCTGGCGGTGAGCCCTGAACTATTGCATGTGGTTGGCGTAAATATGCTGACCGGCAGGGGTGCTGACCATCATCATGGAGTCATGACCTTCCCCAGCGACGTGACTCACCCCATCGCCTCCGTCCCGGCCCTCGAGACCTATGTCTGCACCGACTACCACACGGGCGGTGAACCCTTTCGGATCGTGGAGTCCCTCCCTATGGAACCCGCCGGGGCGGATGTCCCCACCAAGCGCGTGAGCGCGATCGCCTCCCCGGAGATCCAACGCATCCGGGAGATCCTCTGTTTCGAACCCCGTGGCCACGCCGACATGTACGGCGGATTCCTCGTTGACCCTGAACCCGGCGCCGACCTCGGAGTGCTCTTCTGGCACAAGGACGGCTTCTCCACCGCCTGTGGCCACGGCACCATCGCCTTGGGAGCCTGGGCCATCGAATCCGGCCGCATCAGCCCAGACCCCAGCGGCGTCACCGACGTCGTGATCGACGTCCCCTCCGGACGCGTCACCGCCCGCGTCCACACGGAGGCAACCCGGATACCGACCGAGGCCGCGCCGCAGGCGACGGGCATCGCCGAGGCGGGCTCCGCCGTCGGGCATGACATGCCGCCGCGCGTGACGCACGTGGACTTCGTCAACGTCCCCTCGTACGTCCTGGCGCAGGACGTCCCCGTGACCACCTCCCGAGGCGAGCTCACCGTGGATGTGGTCTATGGGGGCGCGATCTACGCCCACCTCGACGCAGCAACCGTGGGCCTCACCATCACCCCGGACAATCACCACGAGCTCATCAGCCTGGGCCGCGAGATCAAATGGGCTCTCAACGACACCGAAGTGGCCCGGCACCCCCTCGACGATCGCCTCAGTGGCATCTACGGCACCATCCTCTTCGAGGACCTGGGCCCCGCGCCCGCCGAGAGCAGCGCGGACGTGTACCAACGCAACGTCACGATCTTCGCCGACGGCGAGGTGGACCGCTCCCCGTGCGGCTCCGGCACCAGTTCCCGTGTCGCCGCGCTCACGGCTCGTGGCGTGCTGGGTGAGGGGGAAACGCTACTGCACGCCTCCATCGTAGGATCACACTTCACGGCGCTTGCCGTGGAGACCGGTTCGGTGACCGTGAACGGCGTCGAGACAACGACGGTGACGCCGCAGGTCACCGGTACCGCGCATCTGACGGGACGCCACGAGTTCGTGGTGGACCCGTGGGACGAGCTGGTGCCCGGATTCGTGCTCCGGTGAGCGCCGAACGCTCCGGTGGCGTGGCCGCCTGGATGGAACGGTGGCAGGTTCCGCTGTACCTGCTCGCCATCGTGGTCGGTGCGCTCCTCGGCGTGGGGCTGCCTCGCCTCGGTGGCTGGGCGGATGCGTTCGTGAACCCGGTCCTGGCCCTGTTGATCTATGCGACGTTCCTTGCGGTGCCGGTCGCTCGACTGGGAGTCGCCGTACGGGATGCTCGTTTCCTCATCACGCTGCTGGCGGTCAACTTCGTCCTCGGGCCGGCCGTGGCCTGGATATGCACGCGGTTGGTGTCCAACGATCCCGGCCTCCTGGCCGGGGCCGTCCTGGTGCTGGTGTGTCCGTGCGTGGACTACGTGATGGTGTTCACCGGGCTGGCAGGCGGCGACCGTGAACGCCTGCTGGCCTCGTCTCCGCTGCTGATGCTGACGCAGATGTGCCTGCTGCCGCTGTGGTTGTGGTGGTTCGTGGGTTCCGACGGCACGGAGTCCATTCGGCTTGGCCCCTTTGTCTGGGCCTTCGTGTGGCTGATCCTGCTGCCGTTGTCCGCGGCGTGGGCCACGCAGTGGTGGGCCGCTCGGGACGGGCGACGTGGTCAGGTGGGTGCTGCCGTGATGAGTGTCGCCGAGCGGTGCATGGTGGCACTCATGATGCTGACCTTGGCGTTGGTGGTCGCGGCCCATAGTGGGGCGGTGGCGCAGCGATGGCGATCGTTGCTGGTCTTGGTCCCCGTCTATGTGGGATTCGCGGTGGTGATGGTGGCGACGGGCCTCGTGGTGGGCCGGTGGATCGGCTTGCCGATGACGTCTCGTATCGCCGTGGTGTTTTCCGGTGTCACAAGAAATTCGTTGGTGGTGTTGCCGTTAGCGCTTTCATGGGGCGATGCAAACGTCGGTTCGGGAAATGTTGTGGTTGTGGCCGTGGTCACGCAAACTCTGGTGGAACTGGTGATGATGGTGGTCATGGTCCGGGCCGTGCCGGCAATGATGAACAGGCGTGGAGGAGCGGTCGAATCGGGGAACGAGGTATAGGTGTGTCGGCCGAGCGCAACCTCGCGTGGTTGGGGTGATGAGTCGAAGCACTGATACATCAGCAGTTGAATGATTTGTCATCCTGAGTGTGGGCTGTGGATAAATGGCAATCGACTCGCACGGGCGGATATTTATCTGATAAAGTCCGAACCGGAAAATGTAGTCTCTCGAGAGGAGTAGTGCCATGGCCGAGATCGTGACTCGCGTGGATGACCTGGATGGTTCCACTGACGACGTACAGAATGTTCAGTTCGCTTTCCGTGGGAAGACCTACGGCATCGACCTGGGCCCCGCCGGCCGCGAAAAGCTGGCCGACGCCCTGTCGCCGTTCTTGGAGAAGGCTGTAGAGGTGCGCGGCCTGGCCGCAGCCTCCAGGCCCCGCCGTGCAGCCGCAGCGAGCAACAGCAATGAAATGGCTGCGATTCGCAAGTGGGCTCAGGACAACAATGTCGAGTACCGCAACGCGCAGGGTGTCATGACCACCCTGGGTGAACGTGGACGCATCCCCGAGGAAGTCAAGCAGGCATACTACGACGCCCACTGAGTGATTTCTACTTAGTAGTTTTGCGGCATCGCCGCTATCTACTTGAGTGACTATTACGTCATGGCGGTGGGTGACGGCCCTCGCGATCCTGTCGAGGCGGGATCGATTCGGCGAATAGTTTCATCCGATGGATGAACGTTCTCACGAACCGGGGTTCGGCCTCTTGGGCTCACAAAACTGCCCTCAATGCGTGGCATTGGGGGCAGTTTTGCGTGTCAAGGGTCGAGTGCTGCATGTGGACACGCGCTGCAGTGGGGCCGTGGTGTGGCGACAGATGTGGTGTTGTTCCGCGGCGAACGTGAATAGCATGGCCCCATGATTGTGCGAGTACGAGTCAAGATTCACGGTCTTGTTCAAGGAGTGGGTTTTCGTTTCTCCACGGCACGGGAAGCAGAGCGACTGGCGCTGGACGGATGGGTGAAGAACCTGCTGGACGGTACGGTGCAGGCGGAACTCGTGGGGGAGGCTGCGGTTGTTGAGACGATGCTCGACTGGCTGCAGCATGGTCCGCGCACGGCCTCGGTGGACCGTGTGGAGGTCCAGGACCGTGGCGAGGGTGTGGCCGGCGGCGGTTTCCACGTGGCCTGAGGACCGCGACCTCAGCTGAGGGAACGTGACCTCAGCCGCGGTCGTAGGCGTCCACCCAGTCCAGTGACGCGAAGCGTCGGCCGGGGAGCACGCGTTCAAGGATGGGCGCGGCCGCCTTCTGGCCGTTGGCCGAGTTGAAGAACATCACCACGGACTCGTCGCGATCGGGGACAGCGACGAAGAAGGCCCGGTGGTTGCCGTTGTCGCCCCAATGCCACACGGCCGGTCCGTGCCGGTTCGCTTCCAAACCCACACCCAGTCCCCACGTCACGGTCGGCGTCTCGCCCTCGCTGCGCTCTGTTGTCAGCCGCGCATCGGAGGAGGTGCTCAGCCAGGCCACGTGGGTGTCCGGCCGCAGTCCCTCACCGTGGCAGACCGCCAGCTCGAGGAAACGCGAGTAGTCCCGCGCCGCGGTCGTCAAAGTGAAGGCGGAGTTGGCTCGCCGGAAACGGCTGATCCCCGTCCCCGTGCCGTCGGCTCCGTGCCCGGCCGCGGTTCGCGAAGCGTCTGCCTCCCGGAAGACGAAGGATGAATCCTCCATGCCGAACGAGGAGAACAGGTCCTGTTGTGCCATGAGCTCCAATGGCCTCCCGTCCAGCGCCTCCAGGGTCTGCTGCAGCGGGAAGAAGCCGTCGCCGGAATAGGTGAAACGTGTGCCTGGAGCGACGTGGGGGTTGAGTACGGAATCCTCTGTACCCGCGCCGTCCACCCAGTTGGGGAGGCCGGTGGTGTGGTTCAGCGCCTGACGGGCGGTGATGGCACGTGCGGCCTCGGATTCGTGGGTCCGCGGCGAGTCGAAGTAGGCGCTCAGCGGGGTGTCCAACTCCAGCTGCCCGGAGTCCACGGCCCGCAAGGTCAGATACGAGAACACCACCTTGGACAGCGAGGCCGCCTGGAACACCGAAGCCGAGGTGACCGGCGCCGATGTCGTGGCAACGGAGAGGTGGCCGTGGTTGATCTCCGAGACCACCTCTGAGCCGCGGCGGTGGATCATCTGGGCGCCCGGGACCCGCGAATGGGCCAGAATCTCAGTGATGCTCACGCAGGTCTCCTTGGGGAAAGAGTTCGAAGAAGTGGATCAGGGATGGAATCAACCGACCGGTCGGCACCGGCCGGTGGGGTCGCATCCCGTTCCACGCTAGGCCACGAGGGAGCACGAGCCGTCATCGGCACCGTCCCCGGCGTCGGCGCCGGCCCGTATCGCTAGGAACCCGTATCACCAGGAAACCGGCAGCGCCTTGCCCTCCTCGTACCCGGCGGCGGACTGGATACCCACCACGGCACGGTCGTGGAAGGCCGTCAGATCGTGTGCGCCGGCGTAGGTCATGGAGGAACGTACGCCTGAGGTGATCATGTCCACGAGATCCTCCACGGAGGGCCGCAACGGGTCCAGGTAGATGGTGGAGGAGGAGATCCCTTCGGCGAACAGCTGCTTGCGGGCGAACTCGTACGCGTCCAGATGGGAGAAGCGGTCGTTGACGGCGCGGGCGGAGGCCATGCCCCAGTTCTCCTTGTAGGCGCGGCCGGCGTCGTCGAACAGGACCCGGCCGGGAGCCTCGATGGTGCCGGTGAACCAGGAGCCGATCATGACGGAGGCCGCGCCTGCGGCCAGCGCGAGGGCGACGTCGCGGGGGTAGCGGACACCGCCGTCGGCCCAGACGTGGGCGCCGTGGGCGCGGGCGGCCTCCGCGGTGTCCAGTACGGCGGAGAACTGGGGGCGTCCAACGGCCGTCATCATGCGGGTGGTGCACATGGCGCCCGGGCCCACGCCCACCTTGAGGATGGTGGCGCCGGCGTCCACGAGGTCGTTGACGCCCTCCGGCGTCACGACGTTGCCTGCCACGATGGGCAGGCCGAGATCCAGTTCGGCCACCGTGGCGACGGCGCGGACGGTTCCCTCCTGGTGGCCGTGCGCTGTGTCCACCACGAGGACGTCGGCGCCTGCCTCCTTGAGGGCGCGGGCCTTGGCCTCGACATCGCCGTTGATGCCGATGGCGGCGGCCACGGCCAGGCGACCGTGCGCGTCCACGGCGGCTGGATAGATGGAGGAGCGCAGTGCGCCGGTGCGGGAGATGGTTCCCACGACCCGTTCGCCGTCACGGACGGGAGCGAAGTCCAGGTCGGCGGCCACGAGCGTGTCGAACGCGGCGCGCGCATCCGCTGTCTGTTCCACGGACAGCGAGGTGACGGACTCGTCCAGGAACTCGGAGAGCATCAGCGCAGGAGCGGTGTCGGCGAAACGCTGGGCGGGGACGGCGCCCAGGATTCGCGGGGAGCCATCCGGTCCAGGTTCCCGGGACTGCACGACGATCCCGTGCCCGGCCTTGGCCGGTACGTAGCCGAGCGCCTCGGCCACGGTGGCGTCGACCGGCAACTGGATGGCGGTGTCGAAGCCCACCGGCTGATCCTTGACCCAGCGGATCGCCTGGGCCAGTTCGTGCAGTGGCAGGTCCTGGGGGAGTACACCCAAGCCACCGCGGCGGGCCAAGGATGCGGCCAGCCGCGGCCCCGTGACTGCGTTCATGTTCGCGGACACCAACGGAATCCGCGCCGGCGTGCCGTCGTTCGGGGCCAGATCGGTGCCGAATCGGCTGGTGACGTCGGAGCGTGAGGGCACCAGGAACACGTCGGAATAGGTCAGGTCGTGGCCGTGGGGCTCGTCCAGGAAACGCATGAGTCGATTCTATGGCGCGGGTCACCACCGTCATGGAGGTACCCGATCGGGTGTCGCGGGTCGGGAGCGTTGATACGGTGATGCGGTGTCAGACCAACTTCCCCCGCTGCCCAAGCCCGTGCCGCGCCATGGCCGTCGCAACATCATCGTCTTCGTGATCATCGGCGCCATTGCCGGTTTTCTCTCGGGACTCTTCGGCGTGGGAGGCGGCACGGTGATCGTGCCCCTGCTGACGCTGATGCTGGGCTTCGCCGCCCGTCCCGCGGCCGGGATCAGTTCGGCCGCCATCATCGTCACGGCGGCCGTGGGTGTGGTCTCCTATGCCGTCCGCGGTGACGTGGATTGGGGCGTGGCCGGTGTCATCGCGGCGGCCGCCATCATCGGTGCGCAGCTCGGGGTGCGTCTGCTCTTCAAGCTGCACGAGGCCACCCTCCGCTGGATCTTCGTGGCCTTCCTCGTGGTGGTGGCCGTCAGCCTCTTCCTGGTGGTGCCCTCGCGAGATGCGGTCTTCGACTGGAACGTGATCAGCGTCCTGGGGCTGCTGTTGCTCGGCCTGCTGACCGGCGTCCTGTCCGGGTTGATCGGCGTGGGAGGCGGCATCGTGGTGATGCCGGTGCTGATGCTGGCCTTCGGGGTGTCAGACCTCGTGGCCAAGGGAACCTCGCTGCTGATGGTGATCCCGACGTCGCTCTCCGGAACCATCGCGAACTTCCGCCGCGGCAATGTGGACCTGGTGGCAGCCGCCTGCATCGGTGGTACGGGCTGCCTCTTGGCCCCGCTCGGCACCATCACCGCCCACGTCGTGGACCCCAAGGTGGGCAACATCCTCTTCGTCTGCTTCCTGGTGGTCATCGGAACGCAGATGACCTTGAAAGCCATCCGTGCCGGCCGCAAGAAGTCCTGAACCCCCGGCTACCCAATGCCCGACGGCCCCGGTGGCCGCGGCCCGGG
>NZ_JALAGT010000142.1 GCF_022712295.1 Galactobacter sp. | reverse complement strand
GTGGTGGGGGCCGTGGTTGTCGTAGTCACTGGTCTCATCCTCTCGCGATCTGGGTGGTGACGTCATGTGTTCTGTGCTCGGCCAGGGGAACGTTGCGTTGTGTCCCCTGCACCCCGGGGTGGTTCCGCACCACGGTGAGGATCCCGAGCACCGCAGCCGTTGCGGAGGCCGTCAGCATGAGCGTGATCCCGGGGGCCGGGAGCGTGTACTCGTGCAGCACCACGGCACCGACCACCACGGCGATCATCGGGTCAAGGACGGTCAGCCCGGCCAGCACCGTCTCGGGTGGCCCCGAGGCGTACGCGGTCTGCACCATCCAGCTGCCCAACCCGGCCACGATGGCGAGCAGGATGACCAGCACCAGCGTGGCGGTGAGCCCAGGAGCGGGAGCGGCTCCCGAGCTCGAGAGTCCCAAGAACCGCCGGCCGAGCACCGGTGCCACTGCGTGCACGCTCACGGCCACGAGCCCGAACAACACCCCGGAGCCGGCGACCCTGACCAGATGCCCGGCCCGGGTCATGAGGACCACACCAGCGGCGAGCGCGGCGCAGGCCAACAGGCCTGCGAGGGCCCATGCCGCGTCGTCGGGCAGCGGTGCCGTGCGGGCCACCGTTGCGGAGCCGCTCACGAAAACGATCACGCCCGTCACGCACGTCAGGATGCCGGCCAGCAGGGGACCGCGGACCCTCAGGCCGGAGGTCCGGGTGGAGATCACGGCGGCTGCCACGAGCGAGAGCACGCCGAGCGGCTGCACCAGCGCCACCGGCGCCATGGCCAGCGCCAGAACGTTGAGGAGGGTGGCGACCACCACCGCCCCCGTTCCGGACAACCAGACGGGTGTACGCAGGCACGCACGCAGGGACGGCGCGGTGCCGCCGGCTGAGGTCTTACCCATCGCAGCGGATACGCCGCGGTGTTGGAGGTGGGTGCCTGCGGCCAGTGCGAGAGCACTGATCACCGCGAGAACACATGCTGTGACGATCATGGCTTCGACGCTACGGAGATGCCCACTGAAGGTCGTCCCTCCCCAGGATGAACCTCGCGGACGTCGACGTCACCCTCTGGGGTGAACCTCGCAGGAACGGGCCATGGAAAGGCAGTTCGTCCGGGATGAGCGCCTCGGTCGTGACTATCATCGAGAGCATGTCGTCCTCGGAAACTCCCTACTCCTCGGCCCACCCGGACTCGGACTCGTCTGCCTCCCAGCGGCCCATCCGGGTGTGCATCGTGGACGACCAGGCGATGGTCCGGCAGGGCTTTGGAGCCCTCCTGGATGCGCAATCGGACGTGAGTGTGGTCGGCAGTGCGGACGACGGGGCCGAGGCCATGGCGTTGGTGAAGCGCACCGACCCGGACGTTGTGCTCATGGACATCCGTATGCCCCGACTCAACGGGCTGGATGCAACGCGAGAGATCCTCGCGATGCCGGGGGAGCGCCGCCCCCGGATCATCATCCTCACCACGTTCGATGCGGACGAGTACGTCTTCTCCGCCCTCCGCGCCGGCGCCTCCGGTTTCCTGCTGAAGGATGCCACGGCCGAGGACCTGGTCTCCGCGGTCAGGGTCGTGGCCACGGGCGAGGCGCTGCTGTCCCCGTCCATCACCCGCAAGCTCATCGAAGACTATGCAACCCGCCCCGCGCCCAAGAAGCTCTCCTCCACCCTGAATGCGCTCACCGATCGTGAACTGGACGTCATGCGACAGGTCGCGACCGGGGAAACCAATGCGGAGATCGCCTCCCGCTTGTTCCTGTCCGAACAGACCGTGAAGACGCACGTTTCACGGATCCTGAACAAGCTGGGCCTGCGGGACAGGACCCAGGTGGTGGTGGAGGCCTACGAATCGGGGCTGGTGAGCGTGGGGGAGTGATCCCTCCGGAGGGTGGCTGAACCTTCACTCTCATGGGTGATGTGGCGGTCCAGAACCTGTCCTTAACGTCATTGGAGTTCGTCAGTTCCGCTCCATCGACAGGTTCTCAGCAATGCCTCTGGTCACCCCGCTCTACCCGTATCGACGCCCCACACCGGTGCCTCCGGCCACCGTCGGCGCCACACCGGCCAAACCGTCCCGCGACGCGGGCATCGATGCGCTCAGGGCCGGCTGTCTTCTGATCGTGGTGGTGTTGCACAGCCTCATGGTCGGCGTGACCCGGAGCGATGACGGCGGCCTCGTCACCTCCGTTGCCCTCAACGGAAGCTGGGGCTTCACCGTGGCCTCCTGGTTCTTCCAGGTGATGCCGCTGTTCTTCATGGCGGGCGGCTTCGCCTCACTGACCCAGTGGCGCCGCCTCGAGGCATCCGGAACCACCGCCTCCGAGTATGTGCTCGGTCGGGTCAGGCGTCTGGCCCTGCCCACGGCCGTCATGGTCACCTTCATCGGGGCGGGGTTGCTGACCGCCCGCATCTGCGGGGCTTCCAGCGACCTCCTGGCCAGCGCCGGCCTGCATGCGGTGCAGCCGCTGTGGTTCCTGGCGGTCTACGTCGGTTGCACCGCACTCGTTCCCGTCATGGAGCGTCTGCATCGTCGGCACGGGGTTTCCGTTCTGGCCTGGCTCGGCGCAGGTGTGGTCATCGTGGATCTCCTGGCCCGCGTCACCTCGCCCGCCGTCGGTTTCCTCAACCTCGCCCTGGTCTGGCCCCTCATGCAGCAGCTCGGCTTCCTTGTGCACGACGGCGCGTTGCAGGCTTGGTCGCGTCGGCGCCTGATCGGCGCCGCAGCGGGCAGCCTCGGGTTGCTCGGCACGCTCATGGCGCTCGGATACTCGCCCAACATGTTGGTCAATCTGAACCCACCGACCCTGGCCCTGGTGTTCCTCGGCCTGGCTCAGTTCTTCTTGCTGGTGGCCGTACGACCACGGATGAACGCCGCGTTGGACTCGCCCCGGGCCCGGAAGATCACCTCCGCGCTGAGTGGCTGGTCCATGGGGGTGTACCTGTGGCATCTGCCGGTGGCGCTGGTCCTGGTCGCGGTGCTCGGAGGGCTGAATGCCGGACTCCCGCGGCCAGAATCCCTGTCGTGGTGGTTCACCCGGATCCCGTGGATGGTTGCGGTGTTCGGCTGCACTGCCGCAGCCGCGGCGGCGGCACGCCGGATCCAGGGCCTTCTGCTCTCGGTCGGGGCCGCGCGGTCAGCCGTGCAGTCGGTCCGGGGGAGGCGTCCCGGTATGAACCGGCCCGTCCTCACCGCCACGCTTTCCGCCTCGGCTGCCATCGTCGGTACCGCAACGGTGCTGTTGCTCGGCGCGGCCTCATGGGTGGGAGTCGGCGTCGGTGTAGCCCTGATCTGGTTCTCGGTGCTGCTCAGCCACCAGCGCCGAGCGACTCAAGGAAGCCGTCTCACATCCGGCGCGGGGCAGGTGTGAGCGGATTGGTCCGTGAAGGTAACCCAGGACGCACTGAGCGGTAATCCGCGCCCGGCACTGTGGACAAGGTCAACTCCCAGCCCACCAGGAGAACACCATGTCCTATGTCCAACCGGCTGAACTGGCCCAGAACATGATCGCCGCGGGAGAGTCCAAGGCGCTCATGTCCACCCGAGACACACTCATCCGCTCCTTCATGGGAGGCGCGCTTCTGACCATGGCGGCGGCCTTCGCCGTCACCGTCTCCACGCAGACCGGCAACGCACTCGTGGGAGCCATGCTCTTCCCCGTGGGATTCGTGCTGCTCTACTTGCTCGGATACGACCTCCTCACCGGGGTCTTCACGCTGGTCCCTTTGGCCTGGATCGCCAAACGCCCCGGGGTGAACTTCGGCGCCGTCATGCGCAACTGGGGTCTCGTCTTCCTGGGCAACTTCCCCGGAGCGTTCTTCGTGGGGCTGGCCATCTATGCCACGCACGGCCGTACCGCACCCAAGCGGGTTCCGCTGCTCACGGCCTGCGGCAAGCGCTTCGCTGCCAGCCCGGCCAAGGTAGCGAAGCTGGCCTCGTCCGATCAGGCGAACCTGGCCCCGGCCGTGCAACACCACGCCACACAACACCAAGCCGCGCAACACCAGCCAGTGCGGCAGTGATCGTCTGACGCCACGAGGGGCGCTCACCCGCACCGGGTGAGCGCCCCTCGTCCGTGCAATCAGCGCCCGGACAGTCAGCGCCCGCGCGGTCCGCGCGCTGTTCTCAGCCGACCCGGTCTGTCTGCCGCGCTCTCAGCTGAGCGCACCCCTGCCGATAGCGCTCGGCCACGATGGAGACCAGGCGCGGATCGGTTCCCATCGGTCGGTGGTGACGTCGCCTCCCGCGTTGGCCACGAGCGAGGAGAAGTGGCCGGGGGCCAAGACGTACTGGGCCACGATGACCCGTGCGGCTCCGGAGTTCCTGGCCCGCGCCACGGCCTCATTGACCCTTGGCCGGGCACCATAGGCATAACCCACCTCGACGGTGCACGCGATCCTGGAAGCCGCGGCGTCACGGACCTGTTCCACGCTGCGTGCCGCCTCCGGGATTCGAAGGCCAAGGGCAGCCGTCGCGTCGCCGCCTGCTCCTCCCAGCCGAGGACCGCGACATCGGGAAACGACGAAGGCTCCGGTCCGGTTTCTCAACCGGGCCGGAGCCTTAGTACCTTGGTGGAGGTAAGGGGACTCGAACCCCTAACCCCCTGCTTGCAAAGCAGGTGCGCTACCAATTGCGCCATACCCCCAAGACGATTCCCGAGAGGGAGTCTTGATCCTACCGCAGACCTTGCGAGTCTTGCAGCGGTACTCGAATCAGTCCAGCGGATCCGTTGCGGTGGACCAGGATGCCTTGTCCGCCGAGCGTTGCTTCCACCAGCGAGCCCCGAACACTGCGGAGATCACCACGGTGGCCATCACGACCAACTTCTTCATCCGGTTCACCTCTCGACCCAGTCAACACAGTTGAGGGAGGAGGGATCCGTGGGCGTACCAAGACTTGAACTTGGGACCTCTTCGTTATCAGCGAAGCGCTCTAACCGCCTGAGCTATACGCCCTCATCCCTCGCGGGACTCAAATTACTTTACCGGTAGATACGTCCTTCACCAAATCGGGGACAGCCCCGAAACACGTGATGCCTGGCACATTCAAGTGCCAGGCATCATCGTGGGTTCCACACAACTCCTTCGCGGAGCGTGGGAGCGAGAATCAGTCGTCGGTGAGGGTCAGCGAGACGCCACCCACCATGCTCGCGGCCAGGTTGTAGATGAAGGCCGTCACCATGGCGAGCGCGGAGAGAAGAACCACGTTCACCACGGCCACAATCACCGCGAGCGAGGTCACCTGCCCCATGGAAACGTAGTCCTTCACGTCGAAGGGCGATTGCTGGTTGGGCAGGACGTTGGCGACGAGCTCGTTGATGCGGTTGAACACGCCGGAGACGTCGAAGACGGTCCACAGCAGCACGCCGACCACCACGGTGATGACGCCAAGGGCCACAGAGAGCAGGAAGGCCAGCTTCAGGACCGACCAGACATCCACCTTCGACACCAACAGGCGGGCCTTACGGACCTTCGCCTTGGGTGCCGGGCGCACCAGCCCCGGCTGGACGCCGCGAGTGGGTTTACCCGTCGGACGGGCGCCGGTCTTGGCCTGCGCCGCGGTCTTGGTCTGTGCCCCGGCAGGGCGCTGGGCGCCTGCGGGACGCTGTGCACCGGGTTGCCCGGCCGGACGCTGCTGCCCAGGACGCTGCTGGTTGGACCGCGGCGCGCCGGCCGGCTTGGCCTGAGGTTTGCGACCGGACGCGCCGGACCCGTTAGGCGTACTCACTCATTGCCTCCGTTGTTGCTCGACTCGCTGCTGTCCTCGGACTCAGCGTTGTGCTCCGGTTCCGTGGCTACTGTACCGGTCGTAGCTTCAGGTTCCGTCGCTTCGGGGGCCGCAGCCACTGCTCCGGCTTCCTCGTCCACTTCCTCGAGTTCCGCCTCGGTGTTCTTGGCGACGCCCACGATGTGGTCCTTCTTGCCGGGCTTGGCGAAGATGACACCCATGGTGTCGCGCCCCTTGGCGGGAACCTGAGAGACCGCAGTGCGAACCACCTTTCCGGAGGCCATCACCACCAGCACCTCATCGCCCTCCTGGACCACGACTGCCCCAACCAATTCGCCGCGATCCTCGGGAAGCTTGGCGACCTTGATGCCGAGACCACCACGTCCCTGCCTGCGGTATTCGGACACCTCGGTGCGCTTGGCGTAGCCCTCGTCGGTGACCGTGAAGACGTAGGAGTCGTCGGTGACCACATCAGCGCTGAGCAGGCTGTCGCCGTCACGGAACTTCATGCCTGTGACGCCAGAGGTGGCGCGACCCATGGGCCGCAGCACCTCGTCCGTAGCCGTGAAGCGCACGGACTGGCCAAGGCGGGAGACCAACATGACGTCATCCGTGTCGGAGACCAATCGTGCCGAGACCAACTCGTCCCCATCACGGAGGTTGATGGCGATGACGCCGGCCGAACGGTTCGTGTCGTACTCGGAGAGTCGGGTCTTCTTCACCAGACCGTTGCGCGTGGCCAACACCAGATACGGGGCATGTTCGTAGTCGCGCAGCGCGAGTACCTGTTGGATGTGCTCGTCCGGCTGGAACGCCAGAAGGTTGGCCACGTGCTGGCCCTTGGCATCGCGCCCGGCCTCCAACAGTTCGTAGCACTTCACGCGGTAGACGCGACCCAGGTTGGTGAAGAACGCCAGCCAGTGGTGGGTGGTGGTCACGAAGAACTGCTCAACGACGTCGTCCCCACGTAGCTGGGCACCTCGGATGCCCTTGCCGCCACGGTTCTGGGCGCGGTAGTTGTCGCTGCGGGTGCGCTTGACGTAACCGCCACGGGTGATCGTGACGACCATGTCCTCTTCGGGGATCAGGTCCTCCATGGACATGTCCCCGTCGAAGCCACGCACGATCTCGGTGCGGCGGTCGTCGCCGAAGCGCTCCACGATCTCGGCGAGTTCGTCGCTGATGAGATCGCGCTGTTTCTGGGGATCCGCCAGGATCTCCTTGTAGCCGGCGATCTCGATCATCAGCTGGTCGTAGTAGTCCTGGATTTTCTTGCGTTCCAGGGCGGCCAGCTTGCGCAGCTGCATGTCGAGGATGGCATTGGCCTGGTCGTCGTCGATTTCCAGCAGCGACTTCAGACCCTCACGTGCCTCCTCCACAGTGGGGGAGCGGCGAATCAGGGCAATGACCTCATCCAGCGCATCCAGGGCCTTCAAGAGGCCGAGCTGGATGTGGGCCAGGGCCTCGGCCTTGGCCAGTCGGAACTGGGTGCGGCGGACGATGACGTCCATCTGGTGGTTGACCCAGTGCCGCACGAAGCCGTCCAGAGACAGTGTGCGGGGCACGCCGTCCACGAGTGCCAGCATGTTCGCGGAGAAGTTCTGCTGCAGGTCGGTGTGCTTGTAGAGGTTGTTGAGCACCACCTTGGCCACGGCATCTCGCTTGAGGACGATGACCAGGCGCTGGCCTGTGCGGCCGGAGGTCTCGTCGCGCATGTCCGCGATGCCTTGGATCTTGCCGTCCTTGACCAGGTCGGCGATCTTGATGGCCAGGTTGTCGGGGTTGGCCTGGTACGGCAGCTCGGTGACCACCAGGCAGGTACGCCCCTGCAATTCCTCGACATTGACCACTGCGCGCATGGGAATGGACCCACGGCCGGTGCGGTAGGCGTCCTCGATGCCCTTACGTCCCAGGATCTGTGCGCCGGTGGGGAAGTCGGGGCCCGGGATGCGCTGAATCAGAGCCTCAAGCAGTTCCTCACGTGTGGCATCCGGGTGTTCGAGCGCCCACTGCACACCGCTGGCGACCTCGCGCAGGTTGTGCGGGGGGATGTTGGTGGCCATACCCACGGCGATACCGGCCGAGCCGTTGACCAGCAGGTTGGGGAAACGCGCCGGGAGGACCGTGGGTTCCTGGTTCTTGCCGTCGTAGTTGGGCATGAAGTCCACGGTGTCCTCGTGGATGTCACGCACCATTTCCATGGCCAGCGGCGCCATCTTGCACTCGGTGTAACGCGGTGCGGCGGCACCGTCGTTACCAGGCGAGCCGAAGTTGCCCTGCCCGGTGGCCAGCGGGTAGCGCATGACCCAGTCCTGGACCAGGCGGACCAGGGTGTCGTAGATGGCGGAGTCGCCGTGCGGGTGGTAGTGACCCATGACGTCGCCGACCACGCGGGCGCACTTGTTGAAGCCGCGGTCGGGGCGGTAGCCGCCGTCGTACATCGCGTAGATCACGCGGCGGTGCACGGGCTTGAGTCCGTCACGGACGTCGGGCAGCGCGCGGCCCACGATGACGGCCATGGCGTAGTCGAGATACGAGCGCTGCATCTCGGTCTGCAGGTCGACCTGGCTGACCTTGTCGTGCAGGCCGGTCTCGGTGGACAGCGGCTGCTCCCCGTCCTGGGGCTGCTGCTCGTCAGTCATGCTGGTTGGTCCTCGAATCCTTGTATGGAACGAAAGTGGTGTTGGTCTTTGGTGGGCTCACAGCGGTTGTGCTGTGCCCGACGGCGAGTGCCCGCCTCATGCGCCTCCCTGCCCCTTGTGTGGGATGCGGAGCCGCCTGCGGCGGCGCCCGTCAGATGTCCAGGAAGCGAACGTCCTTGGCGTTCTTCTGGATGAATTCACGACGGGCTTCCACGTCCTCGCCCATCAGCACGCTGAAGACCTGGTCCGCCGCGGCCGCATCCTCCATGGTCACCTGCAGCAGGGTGCGGTGCGTGGGATCCATGGTGGTGTCCCACAGCTCGTGGTAGTCCATCTCGCCCAGACCCTTGTAGCGCTGGATACCGTTGTCCTTGGGCAGGCGCTGGTTGTTGGCATAGCCCTTCTGCAGCGCGGCATCGCGTTCCTCGTCTGAGAAGACGTAATCGTGAGGGGCGTTGGACCACTTGATGCGGTACAGCGGCGGCTGAGCCAGGTATACGTGGCCCTGTTCGATCAGGGGGCGCATGAAGCGGAAGAGCAGCGTCAGCAGCAAGGTGGTGATGTGCTGGCCGTCCACGTCGGCATCCGCCATCAGCACGATCTTGTGATAGCGCAGCTTGGAGATGTCGAATTCCTCGCCGATGCCCGTGCCGAAGCCGGTGATCATGGCCTGGATCTCCTGGTTGGAGAGCGAACGGTCAAGCCGAGCCCGCTCCACGTTCAGGATCTTGCCGCGCAAGGGCAGGATGGCCTGGGTGTGCGGGTCGCGGCCACGTTTGGCCGAACCGCCTGCTGAGTCACCCTCCACCAGGTAGACCTCGCACTCACGTGGGTCCTTGGAGGAGCAGTCGGAGAGCTTACCCGGCATGCCGAAGGTCTCCAGCGGAGACTTGCGGCGGGCGTGATCGCGGGCCTTGCGGGCCGCGATCCGCGCCTGAGCGGAGAGCTGAGCCTTACGAATGATGTCCTTGGCGGAAGCCGGGTTGCGTTCCAACCAGTCACCCAGGCCGTCGGTGATGACGCCCTGCACAAAGCCCTTGGCCACGGAGTTGCCGAGCTTGGTCTTGGTCTGACCCTCGAACTGAGGTTCGCCGAGCTTGACGGAGATGACGGCGGTGAGGCCCTCACGGATGTCATCCCCGGTGAGGTTGTCATCCTTCTCCTTAAGGAGCCCAGCTTCCCTGGCATAGCGGTTGACGAGGCTGGTCAGCGCAGCGCGGAAACCTTCCTCGTGGGTGCCGCCCTCATGGGTGTTGATGGTGTTGGCGTAGGTGTGCACCGACTCGGAGTAGGAGTTGGTCCACTGCATGGCGATCTCCACGGAGATCTTCTTGTCCGTGTCCTCCGCTTCGAAGGCGATGACGTCCGGGTGGACCATCTCCACCTTCTTGGCCGCGTTGAGGTGCTTGACGTAGTCGAGCAATCCCTCTTCGTAGCAGTAGTCCACACTGCGGTGACGGGGGATGCTCTCCTCGCCGTCGCCGTCCTCGGAGACCACTTCGTCAGTGACTTCCTCGAGCTCGCGTTCGTCGGTGAGGACGATCCGCAGGCCCTTGTTCAGGAAGGCCATCTGCTGGAAGCGGGCACGCAGCGTCTCGAAGTCGTAGTCCACCGTGTCGAAGATGGTGGCGTCGGCGTAGAAGGTCTGCGTGGTCCCCGTCAGGTCGGTGGGCTCACCGCGGGTGAGTTCCTTGACGACCTGACCGCCGTCCCCGAACTCGATGTTCCACTCGTAGCCGTCCTTGCGCACCTGCGTCACCACGCGGGAGGACAAGGCGTTGACCACGGAGATACCCACGCCGTGCAGACCACCGGAGACCGCATAGCCGCCGCCACCGAACTTGCCTCCTGCGTGCAAGATGGTCATGACGACCTCGACGGTGGGCTTGCCCTCCACCGGGTGCATCTCCACGGGGATACCGCGGCCGTTGTCCTCGACCCGCACCCCGCCGTCGTCCTGAAGGGTCACGCGGATGGTGTCGCAGTAGCCGGCCAAGGCCTCGTCCACCGAGTTGTCCACGACCTCGTAGACCAGGTGGTGCAGTCCGCGGGGGCCCGTGGAGCCGATGTACATACCGGGGCGCTTGCGCACGGCCTCGAGACCCTTGAGCACGGTGATGGAGTCCGCACCGTATTCCTGCGTGACCTTGCCGTTCCCCACACCTCCCGTACCGGCGTGGGCATGGACCTCGTGGTCTGCCGGGGTCTGGGAATCTGCTGGTGGAGCATCCTCGGGGGCGGCTGACGCTGCGCCGTCGGTGATGTCGTCCTGGCGGGTTTCGTCGTTGTGATCGGTCACGGGGACTCCGGACTCCTTGCACGCTTCGTAGAAAGGTCGACGGCCGAGGAGGTCGCCGAGTCGAATCACCCTTATTCTACCGCTTCTGGTCCTCAGCCGTGGCGATCTCTCGCAGAGCGATGACGCTCAACGGCCCTTGAAGGTACCTCACATCGATTCGACACCCGCTCGTGTGAGGTGACACCCAAGCGCATCTCGATCTGTCCAGGCGGCGTCTGCGCCCATCTAGTGTTCGAGTCGCCGATCGAGATCGAACTCGAGATCGAACCAGGGCAGCCCTCACCCGTAAGTGTCACGTGGTCCACGCCCGCCCGGGGCGCTACGCGGTCCGCGACGCCAGCTGGGCGCGTTGGGGCCAAGCACCCGAATGGTGGTGACCACGCCATGGCCCACAGCGGCATCGAAACGCTTGAGTAGGTCATGCTGCATGAGCCGCAATTGTGTGGCCCACGAGGTGGAATCGCAACGAACCGTGACCGTCGCGTTCTCGAAGGATTCCGGCTTGGAGTGCGTCGCAACCGATGCACCGACGATCTCGTCCCACCGAGTCAACACCGAACCTACGGCCACCGGATCGCTCCACCCTCGCGAACGGATCAGGGAATTCAGCGCGCGGCCGAGCCCCACCGGGTCCCGAGGGTCCTCTCCAGGGCCACTCAGGTTGCCGCCCGCGGCGGAGCCGGCCTTGCGTCGGGCCTTGTCCCGCTGCCTGGCCCGGGCCACCTGCGCAGCACCCCTTCGCACCTCACCCTGCTGCTCGGCCACCAATCGAGCCCGGGCAAGAGTGACGCTGGGCGCGTCGGTGTCTTCCAGGCTCACATCTCCCGGAAGGTCAGCCGGGCGCTCGTTCGACTCCTCCGGGGCCAGCGGATAGTCAGCGCCCCCAGGGCGAGTGTCAGGCATCGTCGCCGTCACCACCCACACGCGAGTCTTCCTCGCGGTCCCGCTCGATCTGCCGGTCTTGTGCACTCGATGCAGGCGGCTCCACTGGTTCCGCGTGATCACCCATTCGGGGCCGCTCGTCAACCTGGTCCTGATCAACGACCTCGATCTGAGCGGGTGCCTCTGCCTGTGCTGACGATCCTGCGTCCCCGACAGTGGGTTCCTCCCCGAGCCACCCGGGGCCCACCGGCACCAAGGTGGCCTCCAGCTCCGAGGGAACGTCCTCCCTCACGGCAGCCGTGACGATGACCTGCTGGGCATCATTCACGGTGGAGACCAACGCGGCCCTGCGTTTGGCATCGAGTTCGGCGAAGACATCATCCAGCATCAGCACCGGACGTGAGGCCGGGCTCGGATCATCCTCGGTGAGCACCACATACGAGGCCAGCCGGAGGGCCAACGCCATGGACCAGCTCTCCCCGTGAGACGCGAAGCCCTTGGCAGGAGCGGACCCCAGCCCCAGGACCACCTCGTCGCGATGCGGACCCACCAGAGTCAAACCGCGTTCCGTTTCCCGCTGGCGAGCCTGCGCAAGCGCCCGCAACAAGAGGCCCTTGAGGGCCTCGTCTGAGGCGCCGATCAGCTCAGGGGCAGCGTGCGGGCCCTGCCCCACGGCGTCGGCCATAGGGGGCAAGACGCCGTTGGCCCCGGTCACCGTGGACGAATACCGGGCCGTTGCGGTCTTGGAACCATCGGTGAGCGACGCGTACGCGGACTCCAGGTGCGGTGCGAGCAGGCCCAGAACATGCACCCGATTGCGCAGCATCCTGGCGCCGTGGACGGCCAGATGTTCGTCCCACACGTCGAGCGTCGTGGCATGCGCATCGGTGAAACGCCCGCCGCCGGCCCGCACGGACTTCAGCAGGGCGTTGCGCTGCTTGAGCACGCGCTCGTACTCGGAGCGCACGGCGGCCTGGTCCGGACGCAGCTGAACCACAAGATCGTCGATGAAACGGCGCCTAGCACCTGGGTCGCCGTTGACCAGTTCCAGGTCCTCAGGGCTGAAGAGCACAGAGCGCAGAATGCCCAGCGCCTCACGTGCGCGGTGCGGACTGGAGCGATTGATCCTGGCTCGATTGGCGCGGCCGGGAATCAGCTCCAGCTCCACATCGGTTTTCTGCGTTCCGCGGACAACTCGGGCGCCGATCCAGGCATGCTCCGCCCCGAAACGGATCAGTGGGGCATCGTGCGCAACACGGTGGGAGTCCTGTGTGGAGAGGTAGGCGAGGGCTTCGACAACGTTGGTCTTCCCCACGCCGTTCTGGCCCACCAGGACCGTGACTCCTTCGGTGAGGTCCAGCTCGGCACGGGAGTAGCTACGGAAGTCCTGCAAGGTCACATGGGTGACGATCACGTTTGTCTCCTCCAGCTGCCTCTGCCGTGAGCCGGTTCCTCCCGGTGTACGGACCTCTGAGCCCGGCTTCTTCCGCCTTGAACGGACTCGAACGGATCAGGCGCTGGGCAGACGCACCGGCATGACCAGGTATCGGAAGGACGTGTCGTCCTCGCCGGATTCCTCGTGCTGGGCGGTGAGCATGGCCGGCTTCGGCGCGGAGGTGAAGGAGAAACGCACGAACTCGGCGTCGAATGCTCCCAGACCTTCGGAGAGGTAGGCAGGGTTGAACGCCACCGTGATGGGCTCGCCGTCCAACGAGGTCTCGATCAATTCCTCGGCCTGGGCGTCCTCGCCGGTGCCGGCATCAAGGGAGACCTGGCCGTCAGTGAAGGCCAGGCGGATGGGAGTGTTGCGTTCAGCGACCACGGACACACGACGTGCGGCCTCGCTGAGGGACTGCGTCGCGACCGAGGCATGGATCGGCGTGGAGTCGGGGAACAGCGAACGGATCTTGGGGTAGTCGCCGTCCACCAGCAGAGTCGTGGTGCGACGAGTACCGGAGGAGAAGCCCATGAGATCGCCCTTCTCCGACAGGGAGATGGTCAGGTCACCGGCACCGCCAAGAGTCTTGGCGACCTCCAACAGCGTGCGGCCCTTGACCAGCGCCGAGGTCGAGATCTCCGGAGAAACCGGACGCCACGTGGTCTCACGCATGGCCAGTCGATACCGGTCGGTCGCCAGGAGCGTGAGTTGCTCGCCGTCGAACTCCAGCTTGATCCCGGTCAGGATCGGCAAGGTGTCGTCCTTGGACGCTGCCACGTTCACCTGGGCCACGGCCTTGGCGAAATCGGAACCGTCGATCACACCGATGGGTTCCGGCTGCTGGGGGAGGCGGGGGTACTCGTCCACCGGCATGGTGGCCAGGTGGAAGCGGGCACGACCGGCCTTGACCTGAACCTTGTTGCCATCGGTCTCGAAGGAGACGGTGGCTTGGGGGAGGGAACGGCTGATCTCCGCAAGGAGTTTGCCGGAGACCAGAATCCGGTCGGGCTCCTGGACGTCCGCCTCGATCTCCAGGTGCGCACTGGTCTCGTAGTCGAAAGCCTCGAAGGTCACGGTGGTCTCGCCCGCCGTGATGAGGATGCCGGAGAGGACAGGAGAGGCAGGACGCTGAGCCAGTGAACGGGCCGTCCAGGTCACCGCTTCGGTCAGGACATCGCGCTCGACGCTGAACTTCACTTTCCTTCTCCACCTCTCTTGCACCATGCCACGTGCATGGTGTCGGTTCCGTACCAGGTTGCCCTTCATGCCGGCCGAGGAAGAACTCCGGAGCCAGCTGGAGAAGGACTGCTTGGCAAGCTTACCCGGCTACACCGGCAGCTTGCTGGCCGGCAACCGAACCTGGGGACAACACGTAGCCAGGGCGCATGGAACTCAGTCTCAGGAGGTCCGGTGCTCGGGGCTGGAACCGAGTACCAGCTCCACCGTCCTCAGCTCGTTTTTTGGGCGACCACGCTGGTAGGTGGAAGGCCTGAGCTAGGGGAGTACCTCTCAGGGTGTGCCGCTTGTGGTCAGAAGTGTCGGGTTTGGTGCGTGAATTGGCCAAGTTCGGTGCGGGACTGTGGTTTTGATGGGTGAGCGGCGGGCTGTGGGGTGGCTTTGCGCTGGGATCGAGCGAGGAAGGGTGAAATGTTGTTTGGATGGTGATGAGACAGGGAGGAGTGTTAGTAACCGTTGTGGAAACTGTGGATAAGTGGCCGGCAGCCTGATTTTTCGTGGTTTCTGGGTGTGGACCTGGTGTGCAGAACGGCAGTGAAGACTCAGTGGCCAGATGTGGACAGCGGAACCGGGTTTCACGGGAGTCCACAAGCGAGCCCTGTGGGTCCACAGGTTCTCCCCGAGATGTAACCAGGTTGTGCACCACCGTGCTGCGGGAGGGTCGCGGCCCGGGAACTCAGTCCCGAGACTGCTTGATCTTGTTGGTCAGCTCGGTGACCTGGTTGAAGATGGCCCTGCGTTCGGCCATGAGTTCGCGAATCTTACGGTCGGCATGGATCACCGTGGTGTGATCACGGCCGCCCATCATCTCGCCGATCTTGGGCAGGGACATATCCGTCAGCTCTCGCAGCAGGTACATGGCGATCTGACGCGCCGTGACCAGGGTCCTGGTCCTCGACTTCGAGTTCAGTTCATCGATGGTCAGCTCGAAGTACTCCGCGGTGTTGGCCACGATCGACTGAGGTGTGATGACCTGCGTGTCCTCATCCGTGATCAGGTCCTTCAAGACCTTCTCGGCCACATCCACCGTGACGGGCTGACGGTTGAGCGAGGCATACGCGGTGACGCGGATCAAGGCGCCTTCAAGCTCACGGATGTTGGTGGAGATCCTCGAGGCGATGTATTCCAGGACGTCGTCCGGAGCAGAAAGCCCCTCCGCGGTGGCCTTCTTACGCAGAATCGCAATCCGAGTCTCCAGTTCGGGCGGCTGGATGTCCGTCAGGAGGCCCCACTCGAAGCGCGAACGCATCCGATCCTCGAACCCGGAGAGCTGCTTGGGAGGGAGATCGGACGTGATCACCACCTGCTTGTTGTGGTTGTGCAGCGCGTTGAAGGTGTGGAAGAACTCCTCCTGAGTGGCGTCCTTGTTCGCCAGGAACTGGATGTCGTCGATCAGGAGGATGTCCACGTTGCGATAGGTCTGCTTGAAGCTGGTTCCCTCGTCATCGCGGATGGAGTTGATGAAGTCGTTGGTGAACTCCTCCGAGTTCACATAGCGCACACGGATTCCCGGGAAGAGATACCGGGCATAGTGGCCGATAGCGTGCAACAGGTGGGTCTTCCCCAACCCGGAACCGCCATAGATGAACAGCGGGTTGTAAGCACGGGCAGGGCCCTCCGCCACGGCAACGGCAGCTGCGTGGGCAAAACGGTTCGAGGAACCGATCACGAAGGTGTCGAAGACGTACTTGGGGTTCAGACGACCGAACTCGGAGGAATTGGACGGGGGAGTGGGCTGGGGTCCGGG
>NZ_JALAGT010000015.1 GCF_022712295.1 Galactobacter sp. | reverse complement strand
GCCGGTGGGGAGCGTGGGGTGCTCACTGATCATGTTCGTGGTGCTGTACCTTGCGCACGGGATCTCGGCGCGGACGTCGGCGGCGCTGATCGGGACGCTGTTGGGACTGGCGTTGACGGCGGCCCTGGCCGTGCTGTCCACGAGGAGTGCGGGGTTGGTGGGGCTCGGGGATGAGTCCACGTACACGCTGCACGCCCAGCTGCCGGACGTGAGCCTGTCCGGGATCGTGGTGGTCGGAATGCTGATCGCGGGCCTCGGTGTGCTCAACGATGTGACGGTCACGCAGGCCTCTGCCGTGTGGGAGCTGGCGGAGGCGTCCCCAGGGCTGGGTGCGCGGGCATTGTTCGGCCGGGCCATGCGGATCGGGCGCGACCACATCGCCTCCACGGTCTACACGATCGCGTTCGCCTATGTGGGCTCCGCGTTCGCGTCGCTGATGGTCATGAGCCTGTACGGGCTGCCGATAGGACAGTTGCTGAACTCGTCCTCGCTGGCCGCGGAGGTGGTCTCCATCCTGGTGGGGTCCATCGGGCTGGTCGTCGCGATCCCGTTGACCACGGCCGTGGCGGTGGGGCTGGTGAAGGCCGGTGGGACGGGCGTGCAGGCTTCGATCCCCTCGGAAACAGCTCCTACAGACTGACCCCCAGGCTTTCCGCCACCACCACATGGGCGCCGCGTGTTGTGGCGACGGAAAGCCTGGGCGGACTGCCGTATGAAGATCTCATGGACGGCTTCGCCACCAATGCTGCGGAAAGGGTATGAGCGGAAAGGGTTGACCAAGTTGACCAACTAGCGGATCATCGTGGCATGAAGTCGCAGCAGGTGAACGTGTACGAGGCCAAGACTCAGCTGTCCAAGTTGATCGAACGGGCCGAGAACGGGGAAGACATCGTGATTGCCCGCGCCGGCAAGCCAGTGGTGCGCTTGGTCAAGTGGCTCGAACAGCCAGAACGGGTCCCTGGCGCCTGGCGGGGCAAGGTCCACATCCACCACGACTTCGACGATTTCACCGAGGATGACGAGCGGGATTGGTACGGAGCGTGAATCGCGCGGCCTATCTGCTGGATACTCATGTCCTCCTTTGGTGGCTCGGCGATGATCCGAAGTTGTCCGTTTTGCACCGTCGGATCATCGCGGATCGATCCAACACCATCTTCGTTTCCAGCGTGTCCGTCGCAGAGATCTCCATCAAGTCCTCGTTGGGCAAGTTGGACGCCCCCGCCGACTGTGTGGATGCCGTGATGTCTGCCGGATTCGATCTCCTGGATTTCACGGCCGCCCACGCGGAGCACCTCCGGTCGTTGCCGTGGCATCACCGTGACCCCTTCGATCGGATGCTGGTCTGCCAAGCTCAACTCGAAGGTCTGAATCTCCTGACGGAGGATCCTCGGGTGCGTGAATACAACGTGGTCACTGCGTAGCCACGTTTCCCCAGGCTTTCCGTCACAACCACATGGGCGCCGCGTGTTGTGGCGACGGAAAGCCTGGGCGAGATCAGCCAGGACAGCCATTGCTTGCCGCCGACCACAGGCCTACGGTGGAGGGACTCACAACGGATCACCGAAGGGAGGCGACGTTGACAAGTTCCACACGTTTCCTGGCGGGGATGCGCGCGGCGTCCTCGCTCCGCAACTTCTGAGACAAGGAAGAAGTGAGGTGAGTTCCATGGCTGTCTTCACCTGGGGAGTCATTGGATTGATCCTGGGCCTCGTGGGGGCGATGATCTACCCCGACCGAGGACTGACGAGATGGATGACCGGACTCACGGTCGGCATCAGCTTCGGCCTGTTGACGGGCTGGTTCGGCGCCGTGATGTTCCAGGTCGGTCTGGAGTCGATCTTCGAACCGGTCTCCACGACGTTCGCGACGGCCGGCGCGGCCATCGCCGTGGCCGTCTGGCTGGCGGGCAAGTTCGTGCAACGCTCCAAGGAGCTGCACCCTGAGCTCCACCAGCCCAAGCCGTTGCCGCACCTCCCCAACGGCCCCATGTAGGCCAGGGGGTGACCGGACAACACCCGCCGAGGCAGGGACGCCGGTCGGTGCGGATCCGCGGATCCGCACCGACCGGCGTCCCTCGTGTGGGCGGGTGGATCGGCGGTGCAGAGGTGGGGTTCTCGGTGCCCGACGTCCTGCGGCCGGGTCGGGCGCGCGACGGAGATTCTGTTGGGCAAGCCGTTTACCCTTCCGAGCCTGTCCGCACGGGATCGAGGTGTTCTGCGGATACATTGGAGGCCGGACTGACGACACGCCAAGAGAGGGACCGCATGCCACCACGCGGCAGAGGTACGCCGACCATTTCCGATGTGGCGCAGGCTGCGGGGGTAGGGCGTGCCACGGTTGCTCGCACACTCGGTGGCTACGGCGCGGTCAGCGAGCGGACCCGCATCAAGGTGCTGGCGGCCGCGGAGGAGCTGGGGTACAGGCCGAACTCCGTTGCACGCTCCATGGCCACCCGCCGCACACAGACCATCGGGGTGGTGCTCGCGGACGTGGCCAACCCGTTCTTCGCGGAAGTGTTGCGCGGCATCTCGGCAACGACATCGCAGCATGGCTATGACGTGCTGTTGATCAGTTCCGAGGAAGAAGCGGAACGGGAACGTGCGGCGGTGGACGTGCTCGTCAACAAGTTGGTGGACGGCATGATCCTGGCACCGAGTGGAGGTCGCCGGGCGTCCGTCTCGCATCTGGCCGTGTTGGGGGAACGTGGTATCCCGCTCGTCCTGGTCGACCGGACGGTGGACGGCCTGGACGCCGACGCAGTGGTGATCAACAACCGGGCGGTGGCGCGTGACTCGGTCGACGAACTGGTGCGGAACGGACACCGGCGGATCGGTTTCCTGTGGGGCCCCACCACGTCCACAGCGCCGCCGACCCTCGACGAGCTCCGGGATGCGGTCGGCACCTCGCTCTCCAGCGAGGGTGACCGACTGTTGGGCTACCTCGATGCGCTGGAGCAGGCCGGGATCGAGCCCGACCCGGGGCTGGTCTCCCACGTCCGACCCGACGAGGAGTCCGCCGCCCTCACGGTGGAATCGATGTTGGCCATGCCGCATCCGCCGACGGCGTTCCTGGCCACGGAGACCAGCGCCCTCACGGGCATGCTGCGTGCGCTGCGCGCGGAGGGCCTGCGATATCCACGGGACGTATCACTCATCGCCTTCGATGATTCTCCTTGGGCAGCGGTCATCGAACCGCCCATGACCGTCGTGGCCCAGCCTGCCCGACGCGTCGGGATCGAGGCTGCGTCCTTGTTGTTAAGACGGATGCAGAACCCGACGGAGGCCACGGTCCAGGTGGAACTGGCCGCCGAACTCGCACATAGGGAATCGGTGGCGGCGCCGAAGCGCTGAGCCGTGTCCATCTCCTGCCCATCGGGGCAGTTCCCGTCGTGTTCGAAAATTTTGGGATCGATCCCATTGAACTGTGACCGCAGGCATGGAAGGATCGTCCACACCAACTGATACCGGTACCAATTCAATGGAGGATCCAGTGCTGGACTTCGACCTCGACACTCACCTGGCCAACACTCGAAGCATGCTGGCCCTGCGCGGCCAGATCGAGGAGGCCGCGCAGCGCATCGTCGACGGCCCCTACAAGAATCTCTACTTCATCGGGGCGGGCGGGACCTACTCCGCCGCACTGCCGTATGAGCGCTTGTTCCAGACGCACTCGTCATGGCCGGTCAGGGCCGTGGTCGGAAAGGAGTTCATCCTGGCCCCGGATCCCGGTTTCGGCTCGGACTCCGTCGCGGTGTTCGCCTCAGACTCCGGCACCACGCCGGACATCGTCGAGTGCATCGACTTCGCCAAGGCGGCCGGGGCCACGACGCTGGGCTTCACCGGGCGTGCCGAGACCCCCATCGCACAGAACGTGGACCAGGTCTTCCTCTCCGACCCGGGGGCCTGGCCCATGGACATCCCGTTCCTGTTGCTCGCAGCCTCCATCCTGGACAAGCGCGGTGAGTTCGATGGCTACGACCGGCTGGTGCGCGATCTCGAGGCCATGCCGGAGGCGCTGGCCTCGGTGCGTGAGCAGGTGGATGACAAGGCGCAGCTGTGGGCCCGCGATCACGCGGACACCGACTTCCACTTCCTGGTGGGTTCCGGCTACACCTGGGGGCTGACGTACCTGTACTCCATGTGCATCCTCGAGGAGATGCAGTGGCTGAAGACCACGCGCGTCCTGGGTGCCGAGTTCTTCCACGGTTCCCTGGAGCTCATCGAGAAGGACACCAGCATGATGCTGTTCAAGGGAGAGGATGAGACGCGCCCTGTGATGGAACGTGTGGAGCGTTTCGCGACCCAGGTCTCAGCCGATGTGTTGGTGTTGGATTCCAAGGACTTCGAGCTCCCGGGCGTCTCCGATGAGTTCCGGGGTCTGCTGGGCCCGCAGATCCTCCATGCCGCTTCCGGGCGCTTCAGCCGCAACCTGGCGGTGGTCAGGGACCATCCGCTGACGACCCGCCGCTACTACCGCCAGATGGCGTACTGACGCGTCGTGTCCTGACCACGTCTGCACGCTGACGTGGTCACCTGGGGGTAGGGGCTGGTCCGGATGAGATCCACGGCCTAGACTGGGATCGATCCCAATTCTTCGAACCGACTTTTGGAGACCATCGATGTCGATCTCGGAATCAGATCTCATCCGGACCGCCGTGCTGGGCTACGGTACGTCCGGCCGGATCTTCCATACCCCCTTCATCCACGCGGATCCCGACTTCACGCTCAGTCTCGTGGTCACGGGCAATGCGGACCGCGCGAGCCAGGTTCGTGAGACCTACCCGGCAACCGAGGTGGTGGCCACCACGGCCGAGGTCTTCGACCGAGCCGGCGAACTGGATCTCGTGGTGATCGGGACCCCGCCGGCCACCCATGCGGACCTGGCCAGGCAGGCGCTGGAGGCCGGCCTCGACGTCATCGTGGACAAACCTTTCACCGTGACCTCGGAGGAAGGTCGGGAGCTGGTCGCCCTGGCTCAGCGCCTGGGCCGACGCCTGACGGTCTTCCAGAATCGTCGCTGGGACGGGGACTTCCTTTCCTTGCGTCACGCCCTCGAGTCCGGGGAACTGCGGGATGTCTCACGCTTCGAATCGCGTTTCGAGGTCTACACGCCGCAGCCCCGGGTCTCTTGGAAGTCCGAGACCACCACGGAGGCGGGAGGCGGGGTCCTGTACGACCTGGGTGCCCACCTGATCGATCAGGCCATCACCCTCCACGGCCCCCTGGACCCGGATCGCGAACCCTATGCCGAGCTGGAAACGCGGCGTGCCGGTGCAGTGGCCCCCGATGATGCGTTCGTGGCCCTGCACCACGCCTCCGGTGTGACCTCCCACCTGTGGATGTCCACGCTGTGCGCCCAGCCCGGGCCGCGGTTGCGTGCGTTGTCTCCTACCGGAGGCTTCGTCACCTACGGGTTGGATCCTCAGGAGCCTCAGCTGAAGTCCGGAATGCGTCCGGGGGACCCCGGGTTCGGCGTCTCGGACGGAGAGGCTCATGTCGGCACGGTCGACGCTCCCGGCGTCACTCCCATCGAGTCCGGTGACTACGCAGGGTTCTATCGAGCAATTGCCGAGTGGCTGCTGCGCGGTGCCGACGCGCCCGTCGACCCCTCGGCTTCCGTGAACGTCATCGAGATCATCGAACGCCTGCAGTCCCACTGAGCCGCTGGTCCACCGTCTCGTGGGCCCACTGACCGGCAACCCGATTGCCTCGCAGGTGCGCGGGCGCGCAGACCTGTGGGCCTTCGCACCGGTTCGTCCAACGGGGCGCCGAGCCTCACCACCCGGTGTCCCATCCCCGATCCCAGCTCCAGAAGCCGATCCGTCGGCCGCGGCGGCGGTAGATCCGTCTCCCGCGCTCACTCGTAAGAAAGGGCCCCCATGAGCACTCCCCACCAGGCACCCGACCACGTGATCGTCATCGGTGGAGGCATCTTCGGAGCCTCCACCACAGAACAACTCGCCCGCAAGGGAGTACGCACCACCTGGGTCACATCCGGCACCCTGGCCGACGGCGCATCGGGCCGGACCCTCGCCTGGCTGAACTCCGCAGGCTTCCGCTCCGAGCCCTACCACCGGATCCGGTTGGAGGGGATCTCCAGGTGGCGTGACTTCGCTGCCCGCGTTCCGGGCTCGCAGGACTACCTGCGCTTCCACGGTGGCCTCACCTGGGCCAAGCCGGGGCAGAGTCACAAGGAGCGCTATCGCTACGAGCGTGCCCACGACTATGTCTCCGCATGGCTGAGCCCGGAGCAGGTCCCCGGGACCGTCGCCGCAGTGGATCCGGCAGCCGTGGACCCCGAAGGCGCCATCTTCAATGCGGACGAGGGTTGGGTGGATCTGCCCAGCGTCATCGCGGAGCTCCGGACCGAGATCGAGACCTACGGTGTCACCGAGATCATCGAGAATGCCGGTCGTTGCGTGCCGGTGGTGGAGGGCGGTCGTGCGGTGGGCGTCCTCACCGGTACGGGGCAGCGGATCGACGCTGACGCGGTGGTGCTGGCGACCGGGCCGCAGACGCCGGGCATCCTCGATGAGCTGAAGGTTCCCATGGGCGACGATTCGCCAGCCGCCTTCGTTGCCTTCACCAAGCCCCTTGATCATGGCCTCACCTCGGTGCTGAACACGCCCAGGGTCGCCATCCGTCCGGCAGTGGATGGCGGCTTGGTCATGGATTCCGGGTGGTCGGAGCGCGCCATGACGGTGGATGAGGACGGGACGCCGCACGTCTCGGACGAGGTCGTCACGACACTGCTGCAGGAGGCCACCGCGGTGTTGGCGGGGCATCCGGAGCTGGAACTGGACCACATCGGCATGGGCTACAAGCCCATTCCCGGCGACGGTGAGCCCGTCATCGGTGAGACCGACGACGTTGCGGGCCTGTACGTGGCGTTCAGCCATTCCGGGGCCACTCAGGGGCTCGTCATGGGAGAGCTCATCGCCGACGAGGTGGTCGGCGGCCAGGTCTCGGAACTGACGCTGCCGTTCCGACCGGGACGTTACAAGGCCTGAGTTCGCCACAGGCCACGTCGGGCAGGCGGTTCTCTCCGTGTCCGACGAGCGCGCTCGCGCCCCGCACCCGTGCCCGGGTGCGGGGCGCGTGTCACCTGCGATGCTCGGGCGCCACCTACGAGATTCGTGGGACGACGGGCGGGGCAACGGCCCCTCGCCTCATCGTGGTTGCGCTCCGGCCGACAAGCGCGGCCCGAGGGCGCTGGACCCGTGGACCGCGTCGAAGCGTCCGGCGAGGCGGTTAGCGGAGGCGTGCAGGGGGTGCGGCGATCGATTTGCGCTGGATCCAGGTGTAGTCCATGAGGTCCTCGCGTGGCGGGGAGTCCTCACCGCCGATGCGTTCCAGCAGTCTTTGCGCTGCGATCCGCCCCACGTCGTACGAGGGTTGGGCCACGACCGAGAGCGGCGTGGCGACGGCCGCGGCCCACTCGGGATCATCGATGCCGACGAGGGAGAGGTCTCCTGGGACGGAGAGCCCGGCTTGCTGTGCGCCCAACAGCGCCGCCAGGCAGTGCAGCTCGTCGGAGGCGAAGAGCGCGGTCGGGCGGTCCGGCCGGCTCAACAGCTGGGTCACCTTGGCGGTGGCCTCCTCCAGCGCGCGCGGCGTGCGCAGGATCAGGTCGGAGTCAGGGGCCACGTCGTAGTCGTTCAGCGCGCTCACGTAGCCCCTCAGGCGCTCGGTTCCGGGGCTGGTGTTCGCGCCGGGGGCGGGGTCGGTGTCTTCCAAGGCGGAGAGGTCCACCGATCGGCCGGTGACCACCCCGATCCTGCGGTGACCGGCCCGCAGCAACTGGGACACGGCCATGTGGGCGGCGGCCTCGGAGTTCAGTCGGACCACGTCGGTGTGGTCGTCGCTGACGCGGCGGTCGATGGCGACGACGGGGACCCCGACCGAGCGCACGTCGGCCTGGGCCGATTCGCCGGCCGCGGTCTGCGCGGGCGCGACGGCCAAGCCGTCCACCCGGGAACCCAACAGCGCTTGAACGGCCTTGGCCTGCTCGTCCACGTCGTCGTCGGTGTTGGCGAGCACCACCTGGTAGCCGGACTCGCGAGCGGCGTCGGCGAAACCGTGGGCCACCTCGGCGAAAAACCGTTCGCCGAGGTCCGCGACGACCAGGCCCAGGGTCATGGATCGTCCGGTGCGGGTGGACTTGGCGGCCATGTTGACGTTGTAATTCAGGGCCTGGGCGGCAGCCTCGATACGTTCCCGGGCCTTGGCGCTGACGTGGCCGTAACCGCCCAGGGCACGGGAGACCGTGGAACGGGAGAGGCCGGCCTGGCTCGCCACGTCATCGATCGTGGGGCTGCTGCGACTGGGCTCGGGCTTCATTCACTGTCCTCGGTTCGATGCGGCTTCGCCTTCCCATTATGACTGCACCTGCGGCGGGAGAGACCAACCGAGCAGGGGAGGAACAGTCACATCGAACCCAGATTTGAGATCGATCCCAAAATCTCTTGACACCCGTTTCCGGGACTCGTTATGGTCTACATCACTGAGATCGATCCCAGAGGGATTTCGGTCCCCCAGATCCACTCCTCCGGCTACGCGGAAAGACGAACCATGCGACATCCCCTCAGGCGAACACTGACGGCGTCTCTTGCCGCCACCGTGCTCGCGGGCACCGCCATCCTGGCGGGCTGCTCCACCCCGCCTGGCCCGGGGGCGGGCGATTCGACGGCCGCGGACTTCGAACTCCCCTCCGGGCCCAAGGAGGGCGAGCTCAGCATCGTCACCAAGTACGGCAACGCCAAGTACTCGCCGTACTTCAACGACATCGTGGAGGACTACGAGAAGGCCAACCCCGGCGTCGACGTGACCATCCAGAACGCCGGCGACCAGGCGTACAAGGACAAGGTGCGTGTGCTGGCGGCGGGTAAGAAGCTGCCGGACGTCTTCTTCTCCTGGCCCGGCGCCTTCGCCGACCAGTTCATCGACGCCGGGTATGCCACCGACCTGTCCCCGCTGTTGAAGGACACCGAATGGGGAGACTCGTTCTCCTCCGCCGCGATGAAGACCGTGGAGAAGGACGGAAAGATCTACGGCGTCCCGATCACGCTGGACGCCAAGGTGTGGGTCTACAACAAAAAGGCCTTCCAGAAGGCCGGCCTGGGGATCCCGAAGACCTTCTCCGACCTGGTCGATTCCTGCTCCGTCCTCAAGAAGGCCGGCTACCAGCCGGTGGCCTTCGGCAACCAGGACGGTTGGCCTGCGGTCCAGTACCTGACCCAGCTCATCCCTCAGCACGTCCCCATGGAGACCGTGCTGCAGGACTACCGCGGGGCCAAGGGCGGTTTCACCGATCCCGGCTACATCGAGGCTCTCGAGGACTTCAAGTCCGTCATGGACAAGTGCGGTCGTAAGGGCGCCAACGCCGTGTCCGACCAGACCGTGACGGCGAACTTCGTGGACGGGAAGGACGCCATGTACTTCACGGAGTCCGTGTCCTTCGGCCAGTTCTCCGAATCCGGTGGGGCACCCAAGAACTTCGAGGACACCTGGGGCTTCTTCCGCAACCCACCGATCACGGATGCGGGCGGTGACCAGTCCGTCCTGGCGGGTGCACCGGACACCTTCATGATCAACTCGCAGTCCAAGAACAAGGCGCTCGCCGCGGACTTCCTGAAGTTCATGACCACCAAGGAGAACGGGCAGAAACTCCTGGAGCAGCTGGGCTGGCTCTCACCCGTGGCGGGCTCCGCGGACAACGCCGACACCATCCCGCAACAGCGGCAACTCGCGGACATGATCGATGACACGGACACCATGGCGGTGTGGTTGGACACGGCCGCGGCTCCGGACACCGCTCAGGCCTTCCTGGCCGGGGCGGAGGGTCTGCTCGCCGGATCCCTGACGCCGGAACAGGTCATGAAGCAGGTCAAGGCCGCCGCCTCTGAGGAGTCGGACTGATGCGAACCGACCCCACTCATTCTCACCACACCCCACGAGGCACCTCATGAGACTCTCCCGCAATGCCGCCTGGCGGAATCTGTTGTGGCTCGTACCGGCGTTCCTGCTGGTCGGGATCTTCGTCTACTACCCCATCGTCTCCAACTTCGCGATGTCCACCTACAAGTGGGGTGCCTTCCAGCAGCCCGAATTCGTGGGTATGGACAATTACGTCCGGGCCTTCCACGACCCCGTGTTCTGGCAGGCGCTCGGGAACAACGTCGCCTTCGCGATCGTGTCCCTCATGGTGCAGGTGGCCGGAGCCATGGCCCTGGCCGCGTGCCTGGAGTTCTTCGTGGGACGCAAGCTCTCCGGAGCGCTGCGGATCATCTACTTCATCCCGGCCACCGTCTCCATCACCGTGGGCGGCATCCTCTTCACGTTCATGCTTGACCCCAACATCGGTGTCTTCAACGAGTTCCTCGACGTGATCGGGCTGGGGAATCTCCAGCGGGCCTGGCTCGGTGAGAGCGGCACGGCCATGGGCTCCATCATCATCATGAGCCAGTGGTTGAACTTCGGCTACACCACCCTGTTGTTCGTGGTGGCGATGCAGAAGGTGCCGCGGGAGCTGTACGAGGCGGCGCAGATCGAGGGTGCCGGCCCCATCCGCTCCTTCTTCACCATCACCGTCCCCATGGTGCGGCAGATGACCACGCTGATGATCATCACGACGCTCTCCGGAGCGTTCCTGGTCTTCAACGAGGTCCAGGTCATGACCAGCGGCGGCCCCAACAACTCCACGCAGGTGCTCGGTACCTGGCTGTACTACAACGCCTTCACGGCGGACCGCATGGGCTACGCGGCAGCGTTGGCCACCATCATCTTCATCATCACTTTCGGTGCCGGACTGTTCCAGATCATCCGGGCCAACAAGAAAAAGGTGGAACTGGTATGAGCGTCACCGACCCCAACCCCACCATCCCTCCGGGCAAGCGCCTGAAGTTCCGCACCGCGGAGATGCCCAAGCACAAGCTCTCCAAGGGATCCAAGTACGGGGTGCGGCCCCTGGTCTGGGTCCTGCTGGGCATCCTCGTGGTGGCGGTGATCTACCCGCTGGTCTGGATGATCATCGGCTCCTTCAAGGCCTCGCAGGAGATCTTCAACGATCCCTTCGGCCTGCCCAAGAATCCCAGCCTGGACGGCTACAAGGGGGCCGTGGACCAGGGCGTGGTCGGGTTCTTCGGCAACTCCCTCTGGGTCACCGTCATCTCGATCGTGCTGGTGGTGGTGATCTCGGCGTTCGCCGCATACCCGCTCTCCCGGCTGCACATACCCTTCGCCGGCCCGGTACTGATGTTCATCCTGGGTGGCCTGATGCTGGCTCCCACGGTGGCGCTGGTCCCGCTGTTCAACCTCATGTCCGCGATCGGGCTGTATGACACACGCACGGCACTGGTGATCCTCTACGTGGCCTTCCGCGTTCCGTTCACCACGTTCCTGATCCGGTCCTACATGATCGATCTTCCGGGTGAGCTGGAAGAGGCGGCCACCCTGGACGGAGCCTCCAGCTGGCGCACCTTCTGGCAGATCATCCTGCCGCTGTGCAAGCCCATCCTGGCCGCAGCCGCGGTGCTGCAGGTGATCTTCTCCTGGAACGAGTTCGCCTTCGCTCTGGTGTTCATCGATTCCCCGGACAAGCTGACCCTGCCGGTGGGTCTGGCCCAGATGCAGGGCAAGCTCACCACGGACTGGTCCGCACTCTTCGCGGCCCTGGTCATCGCTGCGATCCCGGTGATCATCACCTTCCTGTTGGGCCAGAAGCAGTTCGTTCGCGGCCTGACGGCAGGCTCCTCCAAGTAACACTACCCGTCGCAACCCGCGCGGGTACGCAGATCAAACACCCCACCAAAAGACAAGGAAACACACCTCGTGAGTGACGTCATCGTCAACAAGCCAGAGGACATCCAGAGCCAGGTCCAGGAGGCCGTGGCAGCCATCGCAGCACGCGAAACGGTCGGCAACGTCTACCTCGCAGCATGTGGTGGATCCTTCGCGGTGCTCGGCCCGGCCAAGTACGTCCTGGATCACGAGTCGGAGGCCATCGCGGCGCACCATCTCAACGCCAACGAGTTCATCCACCGGGGGCCCAAGGGGTTGGGTGCCAAGTCGGTGGTCATCACGTGCTCCCATTCCGGCACCACGCCGGAGACCGTCAATGCCGCGGCCTATGGACGTGAGCACGGTGCGCTGGTCATCGCGATCACCAACGATCCCGCCTCCCCGCTGGCGCAGAACGCGGACCAGGTGGTCACCTACGTCCACGGTCCCGACATCGACCTACATGATTCCTCCGAGGGAGTCCTCTACCGGATCGTATTCGGCCTGTTGGCCGAGCGTGAGGGCAACACCAAGGGTCAGGCCCTGGACGCATCGTTGTCCGCGCTGAACCCGGTGCTCGCCGCAGTACGTGCCGGAAACGTGGACGTCGCGGATGCCTGGGGCAGGGCCCACAAGAAGCACGAGCTGGTCTACACCATGGGCTCCGGCTCCAACTTCCACGAGGCCTACGCCTTCTCCATCTGCCTGCTGCAGGAGATGCAGTGGATGCATTCCGCTGCCATCCATGCCGGCGAGTACTTCCACGGGCCCTTCGAGATCACCGACACCGACGTGCCGTTCATCGTTCTGGTGGGCAACGGCGAGACCCGGCCGCTGGATGAGCGCGGCGTGAACTTCGTGAGCAAGTACTCCGACGACGTCGTGGTGCTGGACGCCGAGAGTCTGGACTTGAGCGAAGTGGCAGAGGACCTGCGCGGCTACCTGAGTGTCATCGTCTTCGGGAAGTGGCTGCGGATGTATGCGGACGCGCTGGCCGATCACCGCGGCCACCCGCTCAGCGTGCGCCGCTACATGTGGCGCATGGAGTACTGAGCCACCACCATTGAACACCATGCACGACGGCGGGTGCTCGCCTTCGCGACGAAGGCGGGCACACGCCGTCGGGCATCACGACGCAATCGCGTCCCACGTACGTGGGACGCCGTAGGAACATGAGGGAAGAATGCGACTCCTGGGGATCGGCGACAACGTGCTGGACCACTATGTCGATGAGGGGAAACTGTATCCAGGCGGCAACGCGGTGAACGTGGCCGTGTACACGGCGCAACTGGGGGCGCGGGGCAACGGGTACATCGGGATCGTCGGCACCGACGTCCAGGGTGATCATCTGCTGACGTCCATCGAGGCGGAGGGTGTGGACACGTCCTTGGTGCGCCGTACGGTGGGGCCCACGGGGTCTCCGCAGGTGGCGTTGGATGCCGACGGGGATCGACGCTTCGTGGGGACCAATCGCGGGGGAGTGCAGCATGCGCTGCGCTTGCGGCTCACCGAGGACGATCTGGTCGCCGTGGCTGCCGCGGATGTGGCGCACACAAGTGTGTACTCGTCGCTCGAGGATCGGCTGGCCGAGCTGGCTGCGCTGGGGCCGGTGTCCTTCGACTTCTCCGACGAGCATGGGGACGAGTACGTGGCGCAGGTGTGCCCGCACGTGAGTCATGCGTTCTTCTCCGGTGCAGGGATGCCGCGGGCCGAGGTCGAGGCGCTGGCCGCCCACGCCCTGCGCCTGGGCTGCACCACGGCGGTGGTGACGCTCGGTGCCGAGGGCGCGTGGGTGGCCTCGGCCGACGGCGGGTTCGTGCAGGGTACGCATCGCGTGGACCCGGTGGACACCCTCGGCGCGGGCGACGGCTTCATCTCCGGGTTCCTGTATGAGCTTTACTCCGGTGCCTCGGTCGCCGATGCCGCGTTGGCCGGTGCCAAGGCGGCGGCGCGGGCCTGCGGGTTCAACGGTGCCTTCGGCCGGGCCATGGACTTCGACGACATCCCCGTGGAGCAGAGGCCGGTCGCGATTCCGCTGTGATGACCTTCCGGGAGCACGGCCCAAAGACGAAAACCCGGCCCTGCTCTCCCGGTTCGTAATGACCAGTGGAGCCCAGGGCCGGGCTTTCAGCTTGATGCGTCAGTGACGCAGCCGCTTACGCAGGACCAACAACGCCGCGCCGAACAGGACGAGCACGCCCGTCACGACCAACGGGGCCACCATGGGCGAACCCGTGTGGGCCAGACCGGCCTGGTGTCCGGAGACGGAAGTGGGACCGTGGTCCGATCCAGCCGGCTGTCCGTTCCCGTTGCCGGCAGCGGAATCGGGATCCGTGCCCGGGGCGGTGCCGCCCCCGTCCGTACCGGCAGGGGAGCTCGAGCCTTCAGCGGCAGAATCATCTCCGGATCCACCGCTACCGGAGGTGTTGTCCGAGGCATTGTCTCCGGAACCGTCGTCTCCGGAGCCATTTCCGTCCCCATCGGCCTCGGAACCGTCGCCTGCTCCGGTGTCACCGTCTCCGTCAGGATCGGTGCCTTCCTCGTCACCGTCCTCATCATCGGCGGCCACGACCGTGATGGCCCCGGAGGTCAGCTCCTCGGTGCGGGATGCCGCGGTGCCGTCGTTGCCCAGCACGCCCGTGGTGGACTGCCCGACGGCGCGGACGCTGAGTTCCTGCCCCTCGTCGTCCGCCGTGGGGGTGTAGGAGGCGCCAGTGGCGCCGTCGATCTCGGAATCGCCGCGGTACCACTGGAAGGAGACGCCCTCCCAGCCCTCGTTGAAGGAGGCCGTCACCTCGGTACCGACCGGGGTTTCTGCGGACGTTTCCGCCGCCAGTGTCACGGCACCGGACGGCGCCGTGCGAGTGGATACGGCATCAGCGGAGTCCGCTCCTGCGATGGCGACCACGGGGATGGTCTCCGGGTTCACGCCCTCGTAGGTGACCTCCATGGGCTTGATGAGCGGCACCTCGCCGGCCTCGGTCTCAGCCTCGGTCGGTTCCGTGTAGGTCATCTTGTTGATGCGGACCTCGCGCTTGTTGCCCGTGGCGATCTGCTTGCCGCCATGCGTGGAGTCGTTGCCGCGCGGACGCATCTCGTCGGTGAGGAACGCGTGGTAGGCCATGTACCAGTCGTCGGTCCCGGGAACCTGCAGCACGGACTGGTGTGCGGTACCGAGGATGCCCTTGTCCAGGTCCTTCTTCAACACGTCGCCCCGGAAGGTCCACTGGGTGCCGTCGCCCTCCAGCGTGTCAGCGGTGGCGTAGGCGACCTTGTAGTTGGGGCTGTTGGTGTCGTCGATGGAGTACGTGTAGTAGTAGGTCCACTTCCCGTTCCATTTGCGGGCGGTGATGTAGGAGGCCTCGCGGATGTCCTTGGTGGCGTTCGTCTTCACCGTGGTGCCCGGCTTGATGCCGGTCATGTCATCGTTCAGCTCGGCGTACATGCCCTCGTTCTGCCCCCAGGTCATCCACCACTTCCCGGTCTGCGGGTCCTGGAAGACGCCCGGGTCGATGCTGGACTCCACCTTGACGTTCTGGATCTCATAGCCGCTGGCGATGGTGCCGCCCTTGGCGGGATCGGAGACCGCGACATTCACCTGCCCGTTGCCGGAGAAGTAGAGATAGAACTTACCGTCGCGCTCCGCGAAGGCGGGCGCCCACGCCTTCTCGGACCGACCGTCGGGCATTTGGTCCGAGTCCTTCTTCAGGTCAACGACCGCGCCCTGGTCCTTCCACGTGACCAGATCGTCGGAGACGAACGCGTGGATGGTGTGCCCGGCCCAGTCCGCGTAACCGTCCGTGGTGGGGAAGATGTAGTACTTGCCGTCATGGGCGGTGATCTCCGGGTCGGCGAAGAACTTCCACCCCTCGTTGCCGGTGGGGTCCTTCTCCCCGATGCCGGACGCCTTGGCCTCGTCGCCGGCGATGCGGATCGGGGTCACGATGACCTCGACGCCGATGGTCAGGTTCGTCGTCTTGCCGTCTGCGTCGGTGACGGTGAGCTTCAGCGGCTCGGAGTAGTCGGTGATCTTGTTGAGGTCCGCTGCGGTCAGGGTCTTCCCGTCAGCGTCCTTGATCGTGGCGCCCTCGGGGACCGTGTAGTCGAAGGAGGTCTTTGACTTGTCCGAGGTCTTGCCCGTCTTGGGGTCCGCCCAGTGGTCCAGCACGATCTTCTTGGTGACGGAGCCGTCCTCAGCAGTGGTGGTGCGCTGCGACAGGATCTGCTCGGTGTCCTCGACGGACAGGGATGAGGCCGGGCCCTGCACCTCGGAGGCGGACTTGGCGTAGTTGTAGATGCGCACGTCGTCGAAATCTCCGTTGTAGGTGCCGTCCGCGGCGTAGAGCGACTTGCCCAGGTAGGACTTCAGGTCGGTGCCGAGGTCCGTGACGGCGGTCTTGGTGTCGGTTTCGCCCAATAGGTTGCCGTCAGCGTAGAGCGCCAGATGATTCTTGGTGAGCGTCAGCGTGTAGTCGTGCCAGGCACCCGTGGTGTCGATGGAACCGGTGGTGCCGGACTCGTTCTGGTACGAGTTCTTGGTGATGGCCGCGTACGCGCTGTCCCCGCGCAGGCGGGTGAACAGGTAGCGGTTCTGATCGGCGCCCAGGGCGAAGGAGAAGAAGTTCCCGCTCGAGGCGCGGGAGCGGGACGAGAACTCCACGGTGATCTCGTTGCGGCGGTCCAGCAGGCCTTCGGGGAGTTCGGCGTACTGGCCCTTGCCGGCCAGGCTGAGTGCCGCTGAATCGCGACCCTCCGGCTGCTTGATCTCAGCGTTGCCCTTCAGTACCAGGTCGTTGCCGTTGCCGGTGGTGTCCTTGCCCGGCGCTGCGGCGTCCTCGAAGTCGTAGGCCGCGATCGGGTCGGAGCCCGCCTCGTCGGGGTCCACCGGCTCCACGGGCTTGTTCTTGTCATAGGTGGCCTCGATGCGCTGCTTCTCCTCCGCCGTGATGGGCAGGATGGTGCCGTGGCGCTTCTTGAGGTCGCCGAAGTCCACGTCGTCCGCGGTGGACCACTGCGCCTTGTCGGTGGAGTTCACATCAGCGGTGCGGAAGGGCAGGTAGCCCTTGCCCTCTCCGTACTGATCTGCCATGAGGCCGTAGGGCATCTCCACGCCGTTCACGGTGACGATGTCGTCATCGTTGTAGCGGAAGAGCTCGGGACCCTCCAGCTTGGCGCCGCTGTAGGCCTGCGTACCGAAGGTGTCCGCCAGAGTGCCGACGTACGCCCACTGGCCCTCGCCCACGTTCTTCTCATCCGCGGCGCTCGCCGCCGTGGAGGTGGCATAAGGGTTCTTGGTGCGCTCGATGGTGATCTGACCGTCGCCCGAGGCGCGGTAGTACCAACCGTCTTCTGCCTTCATGATGGTGGTGTCGATGATGGAGTGGTCCCGGTCGATCCACTTCACCGGGTCCGTGAAGGTCTTGAAGTCCTTGGTGGTGGAGTAATACATGTTGGTGCGGTCCCCGTTGGTGTTCTCCGGGGTGGACGCGGTGGCCCAGTAGACCATGTACTGCTGCTTGTCGGGGTCCCAGAAGGCCTCCGGAGCCCAGGCCATGCCAGCGCCCTCGATCTTGGAGGCCACATCCACGGCCCGCGGCTCGGACCAGTTCACGAGGTCCTCGGATTCCCAGACCACCAGGTCCTTGCTGCCGGTGTTGGTGGCGTTGGCGTTGCCCCAGCCGCCACGGTGGTAGATGCTCAGGTCCGTGGCGATGAGGTAGGTCTTCTTCCCGTCGCCCGAGCGGACCAGGTACGGGTCGCGGACGCCCTTTTCTTGCTTGTCCCACGACAGGACGGGGTCGCCGGCCTTGCGGAGATCGTGCCACTGGGCGCCGTCCTCCGAGGTGGAGAAGTACATCTGCTCATCGGTGGAGCTTCGTTCGTCTCCGGTGAAGTAGGCGAAGAGGTAGTCGGTGGTGTTGTCCGGCTGACCTGGGGTCTTGGCCGGGGTTATGGCGGCCGGCGCGGTCTTGGTCTGCGCTGCTTCGGGCGCCTTGGGGGTGGTTGCTGCGGCCGGCGCTGCCGGTGCGCTTGCCGGCGTGGCTGCCGCGATGGGGGCCGGTAGCACCAAGAGGGGTGCTACCAGGAGGGCGGGTATGAGTGCACGACGTTTGGTCATCGGGGACTTCCTCGAATCGACGTTGATCAGGGGACCTGCTCGGTTGCGGTGCCAGCTACATACTTGTGGGACCGGTCACAACGCTCATTGATGTTACCGGTAACTATCGGGGCGTCAAGGTTTGCCCCAGGGTTGCAGGGCCGTGTGACGCTCTGTGGCGGGCCGGTTCGGTAGGGCTCCCGGCGGTCCGAGCCCGGTCTCCACTTTGGGCGTTGAAATGGAGCCGGGTTCCCACCTCAGCGTCGTGATTGAGCCGCGTTTTCACTGAGGAGCCGGTAGCCCACCAGCTCCACGGTGGGAACCAGGCTCCGCTGGGGTGGCGCAGGCTACGACGCCGGGGCCGTACCGTGGTGAGCATGGACTTCGGTTGGTTGGATGTTCCCGTGGAGGAGGCTGCCCGTGCACTCTTGGGCTGCGAGTTGGTGCGCACCATCGACGGCCAGGAGCTGCGGGTGCGCATCGTGGAGACCGAGGCCTATGACCAGAACGACCCGGCCTCCCACACGTTCCGCGGCCAGACGCCCCGCAACTCCGCCATGTTCATGGAGGCCGGCCACGCCTACGTCTATCGGTCCATGGGGATCCACCACTGCCTGAACATGGTGGCCGGGCCTGCTGGCTTCGGGGAGGGCGTGCTGATCCGTGCCGTTGAGCCGTTGGCAGGCGAGGACTTCATGGTGGCGGCGCGTGGCGGCCGGACGGGACCGCTCGTCACGAACGGCCCGGGCAAGCTCTGCCAGGCGCTCGCCGTGGATCTTTCCCTGACGGGCCACGACGTCTCGGGGCCGCCGCTGCAGTTGATGCGTGGCTCGGCGTTGTCAGACTCGGAGATCGTCACGACCACGCGGATCGGGATCTCCAAGGCGGCAGACTGGCCGAGGCGATTCTACGAACGGCGAAGTCGGTACGTGTCCAAGAGGTGACACAATTGACTACCATGATAAGTAGCTACTTGTTGGGCGCTAAATCATCATTTAGTGGGCTGTGTGGATATGGGCGTTGATTTGAGATCTGTAATTATTAATTCGTGCCACCATGGTGCGAGCACGCTCCCTGGTGTCCACCAGAATGAGAGACGCTACCATCCATGCATGGAACCACGTACCCGCCACCACCATAAACTGGCGCCGGTGCATTCGTAGCCGGAGTAAATGCTGGTGCAGATGGGGCCGTAGGTGCTGGTTGATAGGTAGGTGCAGTGGGGGCGGGGGTGAAAGTTGGCTGTGGTTTGGTGGTGGGCAGTGATGAATCCAGCACCCATATTGCACTTGAAAACTCTGGATGCATTTTTGTAATGCTACGTGAAAGTGTTGGGCACTTAGAAACTATCGAAACTGCGACCGAGTATGCTATCAAATCTTCGCGATCAACGTCCCATGATGTTAATGATGGCACCGACCAGACGTTGCTCTCAGGGTAGTACGCGGCCTTCGAGCAGTTGTCTTCTGCGATACTGTCCCAGGTTGCGGCCCCTATGTTGGCCCCCAAGACTTCGTTAGCGTCCTCGCCATACTGGTTGACCGCCGACGCGGTAGGTGCCGAGTCCGCCGAGGAAACTGTTGGTTGTTGTTGAGCGGATGAGTCAGAGGCGGTTGGTTCATCTGTGACGTCGGCAGGCTCAGGAACGGAGTAGCTACAGCCAACGAGTACGGCCACGCATAGGGCGGCGCTTGCAGTGGCTAGGCCAATTGCTGAGATACGTTGGAAAGCAGGCTCCACGAGTGACATAGAAGAAGTGTAGTTCCGACCGCACTCGACGGGGCACTGGAGCGTTCAGGCATCGCCGGCGGAGATCAGGTAGTCGTAAAGCGCACTTTCGATCGCGGAGTCGAGAGACAGGGTCATCGTCACGACGTCCAGATCCTTTCCGTCGCCGCCGGGCATGGTCGTCTGCTGAGGATCTGACGGCGACGCAGAGCCGAGGTAGTAGAAGTCAGAGCCCTCTGCGTCGTCCTTCTTGGTGAACAGATGAAGGGTGGCTTCCTGCCCAACGATTGATTTCACCTCAGCGCTCTTGAGCGTTCGACGGCTGCGGGTGAACCAGCGTATCTGGGATTCGTTGAGGAATTCATCGTCGTAAGCGGTGCTCGCTGCGACGTCATCGTGCTTGTGATAAGTGATGAAGATCGGGCAGGTCCGTGTGGGCATGTCGACCTTGTAGCCGTACATGGTTCCCTTCTGATCGCTGTTCCAATTGAGAAGCCGACAGACGTCCTTGCGGGAGTACCGCTTACCGATTTCAAGGGTGGTGGACCAGTCATAGCGGTGCCGCGCCAGGAATAGCCCAGTCTCGATCAGGTCCTCCACGTGGCCAGCGAATTGGCCGTCGTTGACCATCCATCCCACAAAATCGGTAGAAAGCACGAAGGCCGACCCATCTCGCTCGATGATGGGCGCACCCAGTTTCGGCCGCTCTGCGTCAGTGAAGAACTCGAGGCTGAAAATGAGCCCTAGAGACCGCAGAACGTCCTCTCCATAATCAAGATTCTGAGCACTGAGGAGGGCCGCGAACTCGGTGACTGGGATGGCAGCTCGGGTCGTAGGCTCGTCAAGTGTCTGCACGAGTGCTTGGAGCAACAACAGCTCGTGGGGCCGCTTGCCATCAAGAATCTGGGTGGACAGGAAGCGCAGTGCGGCCTCCTGCCCCGAGTTTGGTTCGCGGTCCGTGTCCTTGAACTTCTTGACCAGGCTCCAGTAGTTCTTGGCCCCTGTGACCGTAGCTACCGCCACGGGGTCCGCAAGATCGAAGCGAGCGAAATCGTAGAGACGCGGCGGCTGCCCAAGCCGCTGGCGTAGGTTGAGGTACGACTTCTTGATTTCCTTCAGGCTGTCGAGCTTCGCAGCTGCGATTGAATTGAAGATCCGCTCTTTGGAGACCTTGTCGAAGTTGACACTGGACAGGCCAGCTATGGCGCCGGCGTCCTGGGCTTCAATCAAGTCACGACGTACGGAGTCCTTGTTCAGTGAGCTATTGCCGAACAGGGCGATGGGGATCAGGTAGTTGTTCGCGTAGTTCCCGATGAAGTCGATCACGACGAGGTGGTCCTTGCCGGCAGCCTTTCGCAGACCCCGGCCCAGCTGCTGAGTGAAGATGATGCTCGACTGGGTGTTCCTGAGCATGACCACCTGGTTCACGGTAGGAATGTCGACCCCCTCGTTGAAGACGTCGACAGTAATGAGGTAGTCGAGGTCGCCGTTCTCCAGCCGATCCGCAGCGTCCTCACGAGTCTGTACCGAGTCGTCGCCAGTCAGCGCCAGCGTCCTTAGCTGTTTGCCATGCACCGACCTTTGGTTTAGGAGGTATGAGAGCTTCTCGGCTTCGTCCTTGCGGCTGCAAAACATCAGTCCGCGAACCGGGGAACCCACGTGGCCGTAGGTCTCTAGGGCATCGATGATGTGGTCGATCCGTTCGGGATCCACCAACGTGCCTAGCTTCGAGAAATCGTCGATCACTTGGCCATCGCGCTCGAAGTCCTTGATCCCGTAGTAGTGAAACGGTGCGAGCATGTCCTCGGACAGCGCCTTCTGCAGCCGGATTTCGTAGGGGACGTTGAAGTCAAACAACTCATAGACGTTGAAACCGTCGGTGCGCTCAGGGGTCGCCGTAAGCCCGAGGAGAAATTTAGGGGCGAAGTGGTCAATGATGCGGCGATAACCGGAGGCACCACTTCGGTGGACCTCGTCAATCAGGATGTAGTCGAAGGTCGCGGGATCAAGAGAAGCGAGTGTTTCAGGGTTGGCCAGTGATCGGTCCGTCGCAAACACATACTTACGGTCCAGCTGTTTCTGACCGCCAACGAGCTTACCGAAGTCGCTAGAGGGTGCCTCCAGAACCTTCTGGAATTCTTGGATCGCGCGGTCGAGGATCTGTTCGCGGTGGACGATGAACAACATGCGCTGGGGGTTAAACGCTCGAACATCGAGGGCCGACAGAATCGTCTTGCCAGTTCCCGTGGCAGAGACAACGAGCGCGCGCGACTCGCCGGATCTCCGGACTGCGTCGATCTCGGCCAGAGCTTCAGCCTGCATGCTGTTGGGCTTGATTCGTGTGCTGTGCGGAGCGGAAAGGTTCACTGACTGCCGTGCAGCTGGAGGGATCCATCCGGCTGCGTACTCATCAATCCAGGACTCGGTTAGCTGAACGGAGTTCTGAAGCTGAGCGTGAACCTCGTGGTCGAGTTGCTCGACGATGTCGCCATCTGGAAGAGCCGAGAACCGCAGATTCCACTCGTGGTTCCGGACCATGGCTGTGTCCGTGAGGTTCGAACTGCCGATGATGGCGGTCTTAGATCCGACTTGGTCGAACACATAGCCCTTGGCGTGGAATCCATTCTTGCTGTCGTCGTGGATGAACACGTCGACGTTTGCCAGGTTGAGGAGTTCACGAAAGGCCGCGGGTGAATTAAACCCGAGGTAGGTCGAAGTGATGATGGTTCCTCGCCCCGGGAAATCTAGAAACGCCTGCTTGAGCATGGCCACTGCGCTCGGGCTGACAAACGCGACAGAGAACACGAAGCCACGCGAACGTCGAAGCTCGGACCTAATGGCCCGGGCCATCGTGTTATCGCCGCGGTTGGACACGAGCAGGGGGTTGAAAACCTGCGTAGAGCTCAGCTTCGCGTCGAAGAATCCGAAGGCGGCGTCGTCACGGAGAGCGCTGTCAGTGGTGTTCATACTGGTTCCTGGCCTGTGGATTAGCTCAGAGGGAAGCAGTCCGTACGAGCTTGTCCACGGCTGGAACGTCTGCTGGTGCCCACTCGACATCGCGGAGCTCAGCCGGGGCGAGCCATTTGATCGCGGAATGCTCGGTCAGTTGAGGGTCACCATTCACCAGTTGGGTGTAGAAGGTCGTCAGGGTTACGACGCCGAAATCGTATTCGTATGCGGTCGTCTCGACATGTTCTCCCACGGTGACGTCGCAGAGCAGCTCTTCCTTCATCTCCCTAGCCAGAGCCTGTTCCGGGGTCTCACCTGGCTCAATCTTTCCGCCGGGAAACTCCCAAAGCCCAGGTAGGGACATGGCTTGGCTCCGTTGTGCTGCCAGGATCTTGCCATCACGTACAAGGACGGCTCCGACGACGTTGATCTGCTTTGGCATGTACGAATTCACCTTCATGTCATCGGAGTGGCTCCTGTGGAACCAGGAGGACTTGTTTTAGCCAGCTTGGATGGGCTTTTGTGTACCGTCCGGGGCAGGCCCTGCCTTCAGCCTATCGGCGCTACCGGTGTTGCTGGTGTAGCTAGGCCCTGGCGCCTCGGAATCTCCGAATGGTACGGAATCGACGCACGCGGTGCATGTGTATGCGACGTCAATAGGTATATCAGCACCCGCTGCAAGCTGGATTAGGTCAGCTGCGAGCTACTTGGTCTAGACAGTGGGCATTCAAGTCGTCATGAGGCTCCAGCCTGCGAGAGTGCTGTCTAATCGCTGCTCGCACGAGCCTAGTGAAGTCTTCCAGCAGCTGCCTGGAGAGTTCGCAGTGGGGTTGACGCAAGAGATCTGGCGGGAACAATAGGGCGTGCTCTGTATCGACGAACGCGGCAGTCCAAACCTTGGCTCGGTAGTCGTAGTCCACCGAAGCCGGGGCGGCGCTGACGGACTGATTGTTGGAACTCGCTCTAACAACCACCGCGGCATTGCCCGGACTAAGGGTAAAGACGTTCGGCTGCTGGTCGGGGTTGAGAAGTGGCCCCAGCCGCGCCATAAGCTCAAGAATCTTCGCGGCGCGATCGCGGTCACGGCTTCCACCTACTGACCATGTGGTGTGGCGAAAAGTGATCATGATAGGTACGTCCTTTCTGAGCGCAGTCCCATCATTGCCGGCGTCTCTGACGGATTGGTCAAAGCTGCCGGATCCGTGTCTGCACTCGTGGTTGTTGCGTCAAGCGGCGCAGCACGGACGAAAGCGCAGGTGGCACACAGAGGCTGACTGCACTGGACGTGACCGGCGTTGCCGGGTGCGCACCCGGCGGCCTTTGGAGCCCTGAGTCAGGCCGTTGGGTGGGCGCACTTCAATAAGAACTGTGCATCCGCCGACTGCGGGATGCGCATGATGTGGCGGGCCGCGATCTCACCCGTGACAGGCGAGTTCTTGAAGCCCTTTCCGGAGAATCCGGCCAGTACCAGCACTTTGTCCATGGTGGGGTGCGGGGCGATGTACTCGTGCCGGTTGTGTGTGTACGCCTCGTAGTACGCCTGCATGCGCATGGGGTACGGCTCCAGGTGGGGGAGGAACTCGGCCACCAGCGAGCGGACGGGTTCCAGGTCCTCTTCGGTAATGCTGAGGCGCGCGGTGTCGGGCGACTCGATCGGTAGATGGGTCGGGAAGCCGAGACCAAGTTTCATGGCCAGGCCGTCCGCAGTGGGCAGACCGTAGGAGTAGTTCGGATTCGCCCGGATGTACGGTTTCATGCCCTCCAAACTCGCCCCGGTACGCGGCAGGAACCACGTGGACAGCAGGCGACGGGTGGCTAGGTACGGGGCCATCTCCGGCAGAAGCGTGGCGGTCCACGCGCCAACGGCGACGACGACCTGATCGAACACCTCGGTTTCCCCGTTGACGGTGATCTGCACCTGGTCCCCGTGCTGTTCGATCCCGGTGATGCGGGCCTCGGTGCGCGCAATGGCACCGTGCTCCCTGGCTGCAGCCACGGCGGTACGGATGGTCTTCTCCGGGAAGATGGTGCCGGCGCCGTGATCCACGATCGCGATCTCGTTCGGTTTGATCTTGTACATGGGGAAGCGCTCGGTGGTCTCCTCGTGGGTGAGAACCTCGGCGCGGTCGCCGATGAGTGCCGCACTCTGGAGGCCGACCTCCATCTCTGGTTCGTTCGGGATGCCGAAGGTGAGGGCTCCGGAAAGGTCGCGGAGGGTCTGCCCGGTCTCGGCCTCGAGTTCGCGCCACAGTTGGTCGGAGCGGAAAATCAGCGGCTGGTAAGCCAGATCCTCCATCTCCACCAGGCGGAACAGCCTCGACTCCCCGCCCGCCGCGCCACGGGAATGGCCGGGGTGGAAGAGCTCGAACCCGGTGACGTCGCAATCCTGCTTCGAGAGTTGCCACAGGGTCTGAGCCCCGACGGTTCCGAGGCCGACGACGGCGATGCGTTGGCGGGTCATGTATCGGAGACCTTTCGGAGATGGTGATACGTCCAAGCCTGGCACGTCGCACCGAGGAGGTGAGCGTTGTTCTGGGACGGCTTCCTACCCCCGCGCCCGAGCCTCCAGGCCCGCCCCCCGCGGCAGCCTGCCGGACCCCACCAGCGGGCTCACCATGATCCCGGCCGAGATCAGGAACGCCACCGCGAACGGCCCCGGCCAGTCACTCGCCCTACCCGCCGCCGGGCCACCGGGCGCCACCACCTCACCCACCCGCACGGCCAGCGTCACCACGGCGATCCCCAGAGCCGTGCCCACCTGCTGCAGCGTCGAGGACAGCGTGTTCGCGTCATTCATCCCCTCCGGCGCAACGTCAACGAACTGCACCGTGTTGTACGCCGTGAATCCGATGGAACGGAACACCCCGGAGAGGAACAGCAGCACCAGGATCAGGCCAATCGGCGCCCCCGCCCCCACCCAAGCGAACGCCGCGATGATCAGCAGCCCCAGCAGGTTCGACCCAACGAGGGTGGTTTTGAATCCGAAGGCCCGGATGATGGGTGTGGTCAGCGGTTTGATGGCGATGTTGCCCGCAAAGATCGCGATCACCATAGCGCCGGCCACCACGGGGGAGTAGCCCAGCCCAAGCTGCAGCCACAGCGTCACCAGGAACGGCAGCGCGGTGATCAGCAGCCGATACACCGACCCGGAAACATTCCCCACTCGGAAGGTGGCATACCGCAGCGCACCGAACCGCAGCAATGGTTTCAATGCACGACGCATCAGCACCACGGCCAGCGCGCACAACATCACTCCCAGCGCCAGGACGATGGCGCCTACGGCGCCGGCACCCAGGCCGAACAGGACGGCGGAACCTGAGCCCGTGCCGTCGGGCATTGAAACCTGGGAGGAACCGGACCCGAGCAGTTCGGCACCCGCGGTGAGTGCCGCGAGACCGCAGGCGAGGATCCCGAACCCCCACCCGTCAAAGCGCGTCGCGGACAGGACCTCGGACCGGGGGAGCAGCCAGTGCCCGGCGATCAGCGCCGCCACTCCCAAGGGCACGTTGATGAGGAAGATCCACTCCCATCCGATGGTCTGGGCCAAGAATCCACCCACAACCGGCGCGAGGACCGGGGCCATCAGGCCGGGCCATGTCAGGTAGGCGAACGCGGGAAGGAGGTCCTGTTTGGCGGTGGTGCGGAGGATGACGAGTCGGCCAACGGGCACCATCAGCGCCCCGCCGATGCCTTGAATCACCCGGGCGGCCACCAGCACCCCGAGCGTGGGTGAGAGCGCGCAGGCCAACGATGCTGCGGTGAACAGGATGACCGCCACGTTGAACACGCGGCGGGTGCCGAATCGATCCGCCAGCCAGCCGGTGG
>NZ_JALAGT010000141.1 GCF_022712295.1 Galactobacter sp. | reverse complement strand
GGAGGTCTGGTTTGGGATCATCGACCGTCAAGCCATCCGCCGCGGGATCTTCACCTCTGTACGTGATCTGAATGCGAAGATCCGTCAATTCATCACCGGCTGGAACGACCGCAAACATCCCTTCGTCTGGACCAAAACCGCAGACCAGATCCTCACGAAAGCCAACCGCCTACCAACTTCCGAAACGCGACACTAGATGGCATGTGGGCGGCGATGTCTCGAAGGGCGCGGCTGAGGTTCTCGTCTTCGCGGATGGCCTGAACTTCCTTTGAAGACAGGATTGCGACGCCGAACTCGCGACCGACCGGGATTGCGCGGGAATCGTCGATGACCCATTCCACCCGGTCGGCGTCCAGCTTCTGTTTAGCGGTGATTGATGGTTGATGAGGATCAACCCCGGTGACGGCAAAGCCGGCGTGGGCGATCACGACGGTGATGCGGCCCGTGCCGCAGCCGAGATCCAGAACGCGCGCGCCGCTCGATGTGAATTGACGGCAGTGAGTGGTACCGTAAATCTGTACCACTCGTCCGAATGGAGGGGCCCACATCATGTCCATCAGCGCAAGCGAGGCGCGCAAGACCCTGTTCCCGCTCATCGAGCGAGTGAATGAGGACCGTGAGGCCGTCGAGATCGTCTCTCGTAAGGGCAATGCTGTTCTGATGCCGGCTGACGAGTACGCCGCATGGCAGGAGACTGCCTACCTGTTCCGCTCGCCGGCCAACGCCCGCCGCCTGCTCGACGCCTACGACCGTGCCCGTAGCGGAAAGGTCGAAATCCACGACCTCGATCGCGCAGACGAGGAAGCCTGAGTGCGTCTGGTCTGGGACGAGTCGGCCTGGGAGGACTACAAGCACTGGCAGACCGCCGACAGGAAGGTCCTGAAGCGCATCAATACGCTCATTGACGCCTGCCTGCGCGAACCGTTCTCCGGGATCGGCAAGCCCGAACAGCTGAAGTACGGAGCGCAGGGCTCGTGGTCGCGGCGCATCACCGATGAGCACCGACTGGTCTATCTCGTGGTCGACGAGGACCTCGTGATTCTTCAGGCCCGCTACCACTACTGAGTCAGATCGCCCTATTCGTGGGCACGTGGTCGAGTTCCGGTTCAACGTCTGACCTTCAACTTTTCAGAACGGCCCCGTACCGCTTCGGCAGGCGGGTCCGTTCTGCTGGCGGGGTCATCGGGCTTGCGTCAGTGGCATGAATCCGTGGCCCACATAGAGGTGGGCGGCTGCGGCGGAGGTGCCGGCTCCGATGCGGAGACTGAGTTGAGTGTCGCCTGCCTGAGTACAAGCGGCGACCGCAGCCCGTATCAATGAACGGCCCAGTCCTTGACCGGCTGCAGCTGGGGCCACAAAGAGATCGATGATGAACGGCCCAGGCAATTCAGGATCCCAGATGGATCGTTCGACGACGTGGACGGCACCTACGGCGCGCCCGCCCTGAAGGGCGACCCACGACGCGTCGTTGCGAAGCGTGCCGTACTCGCCGGCAAAAGTGTCGTCGATGTCTTGCCGAGCATCGTCGAGGTTCTCGGCAGCCACGCCGGGCGGATAGGCGTCCAGGTAGGCCAGTGCAAGTTGGTCGCGCCATCTGAGGTCCATTGGAACCAGCGAGGGGTCGGAGTGCGGTTGAAGTTCTTCGTGAGGCTGCAATGCCAGCGTCAGGAGGTCTGACGGCATGCTTGTCCCGTTCTATGTGGTGGTCGTGGACAGAAGTAATGAACAATCACAGACGGAACATGCAGAAAACTTAGCATGACTGTTGACACCGCTCTCCGGCATTCGTCGACTGCCCGATGATCGGCGCCAGGACCAGTTGGCCAGGCGGATCGAGGCGGTGCTCAAACCGGATCGGAACGGCCGCGCTGTGCTGCCGTTCGAGGCAGACGTGGCAAATCGATACGCAGACGTGCTCGCGAGTCGTGACGCTGCGGGAGCACCGCTTCGCACTGCCGACGCGCAAATTGCCGCTATCCGCCTGGCGCGTGGGGGCGACCTGCGCTTCGCGCAACGTGGAGGATTTCGCCGAGACCGGTGTCGAACTGGTGGCTCCGTGGAGGGTCGATGTATGAGACATCATTCGTGTCCGGCTGCGACTTTCGAAGGCTCTGTGATCAGGCCGCCAGCTCGGAGGAGGCAGGCATTCGTCAGTTTCTGGTCGCCGACCCCGACGGGTACTTGATCCGCTATCAATGCTCGACCGGTCGCAGGACGGTCTCACTGTGACTCCGCAGTCGAAACCCGTCGGTCGAGCGTGCTCGTGGCCAGGCTGTCTGGTGGCAGATCAACCCGGAAAGGCGTTGTCGAGCTCTGCCACCTGACGTCTCTGGCGCCGACCGTGTACTTTGACGGCCGCGTTGGCTACCTTGACCAGATGAACGAAGAGATGAGAGATGCCGCCCGAAAACGCATCAAGGCGAAACGAGACTTCTGGAACATGGTGGTCGCGTTCGTGATCATCGCTGCTGTGATGAACGTGGTATGGCTCATGAGCGGCTACCGCTCCTACTACTGGCCGGCCTGGCCGATGATCGGATTCGCGATCGCAACCGCATTCACGGCTTTCAACATCTTTGGTCCTGGCCGCAAACCGATCACAGACGATGACATCGATCGTGAGGTCCGGAAGATGGGTGGCGGGGGGCCGCCCCACTCCGCTCGGTGATTCTCGGGTGCTGGCACCCTCCGCTTTACGCAACGTGAAGCATCGCGTCCAACCGGTTCAGTGCCCGGCGATCCGATTGAGCGTGTCCACCAGCTTCCTGAAGGTCTTTTGACCCTCGGGTGTGAGGCTCGCCAACGTTGCTCCGTAACGCGACCTACGCTCCTTCGTGATCCGCACGAGTCCGCGTTCTTCGAGGTCGCGGAGGATCTTCGACAGGTCAGGCATGGACAAGCCGGTCGCTACTTGTAGAGCCGGATAGTCCGCTTGCTCCACATGATTGAGATGGGACAAGGTAACGAACCGCTTAGGTGCAACAAGGTGCGCATCGATCTCTGCGTAGGACATGCGTCAGCGCCGGACCAGAAGTACGACGTAGTAAATCAGCCAGGCAGCAGGGGCCAGGCCTGCGAAGATGAACACTTCCGGGACCGGGACCGTTTCGCCACGGGTGATGCCCCGCCAAACGGGCATCACCAGCCAGACCGCAAAGACCGTCAACGCCAGTGTCCCTGTCAATCGTGGTTCGTTCGGCCGACGCAGACGCTTGAGGAGCCACAAATGTGACATCACGAGTGCCCCTGCTGCGGGAATCACGGCCCACCACGGGTGCCCGACCAGCGCGACGACGCCGGCCGCGAAGGAGAGCAGGATGATGGCGGCGGCGCTGAGATGATCCGCGGCTCCGAGTACTCGCCGAGGCCTTGCTGGTATCGAGTCCAGCAGGCGCTGCGCTTCGGCGGGGGTTGGGCCTGCGGTCTCACTGTGATCTGCGGAGCTCATGGTTCAAGACTAGCAACTACTTGCAAATATAGAAACTAGTGGTTGTCGGCGTTGTTCCAGCGTCGTTTGGTCGCTTGTCGGGGTGGTCGCAGCAGAGACGACTTCTTGCTTTCCAGTTCGAGATCCGGCAGCGGCCCGCCGTGTCGCCTCCTACTTCGTGGGTGCCCCGGCCACATATGCGGCCTGGGCCACGTGCTGGATCGCGTCGTCGATGATCGAGATCAGCCGGACTCCGCGGGTGACCGGTGGGGTCCAGTTGGAGTCGATGATCTCGTCGAGGTCGTCGTCCGACAACGAACCCGTGTACTGACGCACCGCCATCAGCGCAGCCTCGAGGTACTCCACGAGCAGGCCCTGGTCTTCGACGACGATTGCCTCTGCGTCTTCCGGACTCTGCCCATAGCCGACGGCGTCGCCGGCGTGGCCCAGCCCGAAGCGACCGCGGAATTTTTCCCACACCTGCGAGCCGCCGGTGAGGTCCGCCAACTGCACATCGACTTCGCGACCGCTGTGCCACAGCAACCATGCGATGGAGTTCGGATGCCCGCTGGGATGAGCATTGAGCTGCCCTGGGGTCAGGGGTGGCAGGGCGTTGGCCGCATCGATGGGACGTTGGGCCAGATCGGAGAGGATCTCGTTGCTGTTCATGACATCCATGCTGCTCTTCGTGAGCTGACATGGCACCCATCAATAGCGGTCCTGTTCCAGATTGTGGGCGGTGCCATGCCCGACGGCGGTGGGCACCGGTCGTCGGGCAAGGCACCTTGCCGCCTGCGGCGGCCGTGGCGACCTGGTGAGCACACCAGCAGTCTCTCGGCCTATCGCATCACTGCACTTCGCGACGTCCGTCAGGCGCTCAAGGGCTCGCTCGTCAACCGGAACCGCTGCATGAGCATGGTCGCCACAGTTCGGGGTGCGGCATATCATCGGTTCGCCGAATGGAAGGCCACCATCGAACGGTCCAGCGGAACCTTGGATGACTGCATCCCATACCAAAGGTTATACAAATAACCTTTGGTATTATTTCGACATGACCGGCAAGTCAGACGGTGGATGGCCCGCGATCACCACGGAAGCACGCCCTTGGGTTCGCTCGGGCGACGAGGTTGCGTCTCGTCGTGCTCTCATGCGCGCCCGCGGCGACTACGAGGCGGCCGTGCCGGCTCACCTGGCTCGAATTCATGTTTCCCTCGCGCCTGAGGTGCTCGCGATGGCCGACGATGCGAGCCGCGAACTCACACGTTTTGACAGCGAGATCGGTGCCATCACAGCACCCTTTGCTTCGATCCTGTTGAGGACGGAATCGGCTTCGAGTTCGGAAGTCGAGAATCTGACCTCGAGCGCGAAGCAAGTTGCGCTCGCTGAGATCGGGGCATCAGGTTCGGGGAACGCGAAGCTGGTTGTCGCAAATGCTCGCGCGATGGTGGCGGCACTTGAGCTTGCCGATCACTTCGGTGTTGACGCGATCATCGCGATGCAAGAAGCACTTCTCGGGGAGAGCGCGCCACACTTTGCTGGCCAGTTCCGATCGCAGCAGGTGTGGATCGGCGGTGGAAGTCTCTCGCCCCATGCGGCCGCCTTCGTGCCACCTCACTATGAGCGAGTGCCGGAACTCATGGATGACCTCGTTGAGTTCGCGAATCGGACCGACGTTCCCGTGCTCGCGCACGCTGCGCTTACGCATGCGCAGTTCGAGACCATTCATCCCTTCTCAGACGGCAATGGACGTACCGGGCGGGCTTTGCTGCACAGCATGCTGAGACGTGGGGGGATCACTCAAAATGTGACGGTGCCGGTGTCGGCAGGGCTGTTGCGAGATACGCACGCCTACTTTGACGCGCTCACCGCGTTCAGGGAGGGCGACGCCGGGGCGATCGTCGAGGCGGTATCGGAGGCGGCGTTTCTGGCCATCCGGAATGGTAGGGGGCTGGTGTCGGATCTTGGGAACGTCCGTGCATCGTGGAAGGAACGGGTCGTCGCCCGCACCGGCTCTGCCGCCGCGCGGCTTGGCAATGTTCTGCTGCGACAGCCGGTGGTTTCCGCAAAGGTCGTGGCGAAGGAACTGAAGGTGTCTGAGGTGGCGGCGCAGGGGGCGATTGATCGTTTCATGACAGCCGGAGCCCTGGTCTCGACCAACAACTGGAAGAGAAATCGCATCTGGCATGCACCTGAGGTGCTGGAAGCCCTCGATCAGTTCGGAGAGCGATCGCGTCGCTCACGCGTCTGAGGCCAATTCCGCTTCACGAGCCAGCGCGAGCACCTCCGCAGCCACGCGCCTCGCATCGTGGGCCGTGGCTTGGCGGATTGCCGGCTCGTCCGCGCCGCTGCTGTGGCTCAACGTTGAAGTCTAGGTGCGTCCGCGCGGTCAAAGACTCGGCGACGTGAGCACGCCGTAGCATCGAGAACGTGAAACCCCTCCGCAAGAGACTGCTACGCGGCGCCGCCGCGACGCTCATCGCTGCCGTGGCCTGGGGCGAGGTGGTCAGTTGGCGGGCCT